>JAKOXJ010000061.1 GCA_029781075.1 bacterium
CAAAAAACTTGACTTTATCATAACCACTATGCTAGTATAAAAATTAAGTCTAAACAATTTTAAAAAAACAAAAATGGAAAAAATAAAAAGTAAAGAACTTACAAAAGGTATCACAAAAGAAGAATATGATAGAAGGGGTGGAACGGATCCTTACAATGATAAAGATCATAGGCAAGCAGAAACAACTAGCAAATTGGCAGAGGAAGAACTAGAACTTCAGGCAATAAGAGCCGGCAAAGCAATGTTTGACTCAGCTGAAGAAGATTACGACGAACATAAAAGCATAGAGAACAGCAAAGTTGCCTCAGATAGAGCACTAAAAGAACTGCCAACAATAGATACCGATAACCCTAGCTTATTAGATGAGAGCAATCAGCCGAATGCGCTAACAGCGCCATTATATGAGGGCGCTCTAGAAGGATGGATAGAAGAAAAAGAAGCAGAAAAAGGCAAACTGTTTGATGATACGAAGCCTATAGGAGATTGGCTCACCCAGTCAGATCTACCAAGCCTAAAAGAAACAGTAATATCAGGAGAAAAGGCTTGGCGACAAGCATTAGATGAAGACTCAGATCAACATAACAGAGTAATCAAACAACGCTATAATGATAAAGTCAACGGATTTGACGTTAAAGATGGATTTATAGAAGCAGCTATAGAAGATGCCGAAAAAAATCATGGCGTTAAATTCAAAACTTCTAAATAAATATTAAACTACCTTATCATCTTACAAGTGTCCCACATTCGTGGGACACTTTTCACATCACAGAAGATTACTAGGTTATAATCCATCCTAGATGGAGCCTAAAGAAGAGATTAAACAGCGCCTACCAATAGAAGTAGTAATCGGCGAGTATGTTGAGCTTAAACGCGCTGGTCGAAACTATAAAGGTCTCAGTCCTTTTTCTGCAGAAAAGACTCCAAGCTTTATCGTCTCGCCGGATAAAAACATCTGGCACGACTTCTCTAGCGGTAAAGGCGGGGATATATTCTCATTCGTCATGGAAGTCGAAGGCATGGAGTTCCCTGAAGCACTAAAACACTTAGCCCAAAAAGCCGGAGTCGAGCTCCAAGAATACAGCCCTGGGGCAAAAAAAGAAGCTGGGCTCAAGAAAAAAATAATCAGAATTAATGAGCTAGCAACAAAATACTACCAAACCTCACTCATCAAAAACCCCAGTGCCCTTAACTATCTAAAAGAAAGGGGGGTAACTAAGCAGGGTATAAAAGAATTTGAGCTAGGATATGCACCAAATTCACCAAATGGGCTAGTCAGCTTACTCCAAAAACATGGCTTTACAGCTGATGAGATTCAAAAAGCTGGCATCGCCACACAAAAAGCAGGCCAACTCTATGACATCTTTAGAGAGCGTATTATGTTCCCTTTTGTTAGCCCAGCTGGAGAACACCTTGGTTTCACAGGAAGACTAATTAAAGATACCGGCTTCGGACCAAAGTACCTCAACACACCTCAGACTCTTGTCTATAACAAATCAAACTTCCTATACGGATTAAACGTCGCTAAAGAAGATATCCGTAAAAAAGACCAGGTAGTCCTGCTAGAAGGCAACCTAGACGTCGTCTCATCCTCGCAAGCAGGAGTAAAGCAGATTGTAGCCGCAAGTGGCACAGCAATTACCCCACTCCAACTACGCCAGGTCCAAAGACTGACCGAGAATCTAATCTTCTGCTTAGACACTGATAAAGCCGGAATTGAAGCCACCATAAGATCACTAGAGATCGCCGCTTCAACAGATCTAAAGGTTATGGTCGCTAATATACCAAAAAAGTATAAAGACCCAGACGAATTTATAAAAAAAGAAGGTGCCCAACAGTGGGAGATCGCCCTTCAAAGCACCCAAGATGCTTACATCTGGCTGATCGAAACTCTCGCAAAAGATATTGATTTAAAATCACCTAACCAAAAAGGATCCTATGCTAAAGCAGTTATCAAAGTGTTAAACCTCATCAACAACCCCGTATCACAAGAATCCTACAAAAAATACCTGGCAGACAAACTAGAAGTCTCACTAGAATCTCTAGACAAACTTGCCCAATCTGCTCCACTAAAAAGATATAAGCAGATTAAAGCCCAGCCTAAGCAAGAATATTCAGCCACCCTTAATAGATTCAAGCTTGTCACAGATCGCTTCCTAAGTCTTCTTATAAACATAGACGACCTAGACATAAAAAAAGCCCTAAAAAGCCATCTCAAGGCCTCTGAGATGCCCACAGAACTATCCAAACAAGCCTATGAGTATATCATCCAGAATATAGAGAAAGATTCAGCAAGCCCAGATCTGCAAAACTACCTAGAAGAACTAAACCTCATCTATACCCAACTCCTAGAATTCTCACCAGAGGATAGCCCACAGCTAGATTTACTCGACGAACAATACCAGCAATTCCAAAATGCCAAGAAAGAATATCAGATAGAACAGCTAAAGATCAGGCTAAACAATTCAGAACAGAGTACACATCCTCAAATCCTAGTAGAAATCCAAAAAATCCAGTCTCAACCAGATTCAACACTTCTCTCAGAAGATAATTAGAAAACTTGTTTGAAACCAGAAAACCTGTGCAAAAGTATCTTCACCCTGTTAGCAAATTCTAGCCTGTGGAAACCAACGTTGCATAACTCTAGCCAATCCATTGAGCTTATGTTCCACGTGCAATTACGCTTATCCTTATTAAGGATAAATGCATTTTGAAACAAACCTAATACTTTCTACGTAATAAAACTAATACGTCATTAAAATGCCCAGCTAAAAAAGAAAAGGTAGCTGGGCTTTGCCCGTTGTCAAAAACAAGATTAACAGTTATACTTACATATCTATGATAGGAAAAAACATCACCAAGTCTCAATCAGAAAAAATAATCACAAAGGTAATAAAAGATCTAAAAAAGCATTCAGTAAAAGAAGGGAAGATCACTCAAACTGATCTTGACCAAGCCGTATTAAAGTTTGACCCAAAAAATATCCTCGCAAAAGAAGATATCAAAAAACTCAAGCAGACCCTAAAAGATGAAAACATTAAAGTAGCCCGAGCTACGTCACCAAAGAAAAAAGAAGTTGTCCTTAAAGAAAAATTACCTAAAAAACCAGCTACAGAAGCGAAAAAACTCGTCAAAGAGGTAACCGAAATTGAAAAAGAAGCTAAAGAAACAAAGGCAAAAAAAGACCCTAAAGAGAAGACGAACCCAGTAGCCAAAGCAAGAAAAAGCAGCCCTACTCCAGAAGGATCAACCTCAATTGCTCAAAAAGAAATCATCCTAGACGAAGATGAACCAGATGCAGATGACCTTGACGACGAAGGGCTCGAGATAGAAGAGGACGTAAACGTCTACTTAAAAGAAATTGCCGATGACAGCGTTAGACTCTATCTGCGAGAGATCGGTAATGTTCCTCTTTTAACAGGTCCAGAAGAAATCGAACTAGCTCTAAAAATCAGGGAAGGTGACATGGACGCCAAAGCTAAAATGGCCGAAAGCAACATGCGTTTAGTCGTATCAATAGCCAAACGCTACACCGGTCGTGGGCTAGACTTCCTGGACCTAATCCAAGAAGGTAACAATGGGCTAATGAGGGCTGTGGAGAAGTTCGACCCCGATAAAGGTTTTAAATTCTCTACCTATGCAACCTGGTGGATTCGTCAGGCAATTACTCGTGCTATCGCCGACCAATCTCGCGTTATTCGTATCCCAGTACACATGTTCGAAAATATCAACAAACTGATGCGTACACAGCGTAGGATGACTCAGGAGCTCAACAGAGAACCAACCATAGAAGAACTCGCCAAAGAGCTCGAAATGGAACCAGAAAAAGTCGAATATATCTTTAAGATTAAACAAGACGTCGGAAGCCTAGACTCTACAATCGGAGGAGGCGAAGAAGGTGATGATAGCGTCCTAGCCGACTTTATAGAAGACGACGAGGGAGAAAGTCCTGCAGAGGCCGCTACAAGAGCCTATATGCGCCAACAAATCGACGAAGTCCTTGGAGAACTAAGCGATAGAGAGGCCAAGATCTTAAAGCTTAGATTCGGCCTAGAAGACGGTAAACAGCACACCTTAGAAGAAGTAGGTCACGAATTCGATGTAACCAGAGAAAGAATCCGACAAATCGAAGCCAAAGCTCTCAACAAACTCCGCAAAAACCAAAACGCCAAAAAACTCAAATCTTATCTCGAAGAATAACCTCTTCGCTACTTCAAAAACATAGCAAAAGACCCCGTAAATGGGGTCTTTTGGTTTTGCTTAGTTAAAGTCTTTACTTTAAGCAGCAGCTAGGACAGACACATCATGTGCGAACATGTTGTCAGCCTGTTGCTGAGTAGCAGCTTCAATAAACTTAGCGAACTTATCACCTTGTTCAGTAACTCCTTTGTACTGACCAGTAATAATCTGATCTGCAATTGAATTAGCCTTTGGAGCACTAATACCTGGTTGTAGCTCTTGTATCTTAGCAACCATACCTGGCTTATTGGCCGCAGAGAATGATTGAAGAGTAAAGCTTGAACCTGTACCCCCAGTTCCGCCAGGGATTGGAGTTGCTCCTGGAGCAGTAGTGGCAACAGTCGTAGTTGTACCTCCACCTCCAGTAGTTGTGGCTTCAGTAGTAGTTGTTCCACCTTTACCAGTTGGGATCTTATCAGTGTGATCACCAGCTCCACTCTTACTGTGATTATGGCCACCAATAATACCATGCTTCCAGGCAAAGTATCCTCCGACTAGAGCAGTAGCACCAAGAGCTACGGCAGCTATCTTAGCCTTTTTCTTATGAGAGTCAGTCATATCATCATATCTCTCTTTTACATATCCAAATCCACCGACAGTTAATCCAGCTATCACTGCGGCTGCGGCTGCCCCAACATTATTAAATCCGCCAAAAGGCCAATTTAAGATATTACTTGTCTCAGCAACGGCAAGAGTTGTTGCACCTGCGCCTAGACCCTTCGCTACTTTTCTACTCTTAGGAGTTGTAAGAGTTTTATTGAACTTTTCTTTAGCTCTATTCCAAATCCCAACCTTTTCCCTGTCATCCTCAACAGATTTAGATTTAGTCCTTCTTGGTAATACTTCTTTAGACTTGATGCCAAGAGCCAATCCACCTGCTGCTACACCAGCCATAGTAGAGGCAATAATTGGACCTTTCTCAAACCAACCACCAGTAAACATATTTCCAGCAGCAAAACCTGCTACTGCCGCACCACCGATACCGATTACTGTTGGCTTCACTGCTTTACCAAACTCGGACCAGTCATTTTGGCCCAAAACAGCACCGCTAAATAGAAGTCCGGTTGTAGCAATACCAGCTTTTATATTAGAAGCATCAGAAAGAGGGTTTACGTTGTTTATAGTCCAGCCAGTCGCAAACCCTAGTGCGGCAGAAGTAGCGATCCTTCCAACTCTACTTTGTCTAATTCTAGAAAATCTGCCAGACTTCCTTCGTTCTTCAGCCATAGAAGCTGCCTCATCATCAGACGCCCTCCATATATCAGGATCCGGAGCTACAAAGCTCGTCCATTCATCATCTTCTCTAAGATCAGTCCCCTCTAAGAATCCTCTTTCCTCCGGCCTCAACGGCATAGGAGAAGGAGAAACCGGCCTAGCAGTTCCACCAGCCTCTATAGAATCTTCAAATCGCTCAGTCATATAAAATCTATTAAATCTCTCAAAATTTAACTTATCACAAATTGTAACAAACTAACTATAAAAAGTCAACACCTTTATACTATTTATACTAAAATATGCAATAAACTTAAGCACTATCCTATCGAAGATACTATTCTTGCTAACTCCTCATCATCCCTGTAATCAATGACTAAACGTCCCCCTTTGGACCTCGGCTTTAGTTCTACCTCAGTATTTAGCTTGTTCTTTAGCTTTGTTACGGCCTCTTGCCTGAACTTAAAGACCTCCTCTGTTTTTGCAGCCTGCTTAGATTTATCCTGTGATTTAGTCACCACGCTAAACTGCTCCGCCTGACGAACACTCCAGCCCTCATCAAGAATATGACCCAAGAGTTCTTTTTGGGCCTCCGGGAAAGCGTTCATGCCAGCAAGAACCCTAGCATGGCCTTCACTTATTCTCTTGTCATAAAGCGCCTGTTTAGCATCAGCCGGAAGATTCAATAACCTGATAGCATTCAGTACTGTAGAGAGAGCCTTGCCCACCTTTTCTGCAACTTGCTCATAGCTTAAATTAAACTGCTGATGAAGCTTTACATAAGCCGTTGCTGTCTCAAGTGGGCCAAGATCCTCACGCTGGACATTCTCCACCAAAGCCAGCTCCAACTTTTGCTGATCGTTTGGAGTTCTAATTATCGCCGGAATAGTATCTAACTTTAAGAAATTACTTGCTCTCCACCGTCTTTCACCAGCAATTAAGTTATAGCCCCCACCTGGCTTTGGAGAAATAACAACTGGCTGGATAACCCCATGCACCCGAATAGATTCCACCAAATCAGCCATTGGACCCTCTTTAAAATTCATTCTTGGCTGATGCTCGTTCGGCTCAATATCGCTCAATTTAACCTCTAAATTCTTACCGATATCATCACCACTTTTAGCGGTTGGATCAAACTGCTCTTCGATAATAAAATCCGTTGGGATTAAACTCTCTAATCCTCGTCCTAATGCTGAGCTAGACATGTTTTAGTACCTCCTTGGCTAAAGAATCATAAGCCTTCGCCCCTGAAGAACTAGGAGAATAAACCCCAATTGGTTTCCCATGACTAGGAGCTTCTGCAAGCTTTACATTCCTAGGAATTGTCGACTTAAACAAGAAGTTCGCGAAATGAGTTTTGAGCTGCTCTTCAACCTGTCTGCTTAAGCTTGTTCGACCATCATACATAGTGATTAGAATGCCCATTACCCCAAGAGTTTTATTCAAACCAGTTCTAACAATCTGCATTGTCTCTAGCAGCTGACCTAGCCCCTCAAGAGCATAATATTCCGCCTGAACTGGCAGGATAACAGCGTCAGAAGCCACCAGAGCGTTGACCGTCAACAGGCCTAAAGACGGCGGCGCATCGATTAGCACAATGTCAAAGTTCTCAGAAATCTCACTAGACTCAAGAGTTTTCTTAAGCCTCAAGACCCTGTCTCTCTGCGTTGCCGGGAGCTCAGTATCAACCGTGGCAAGTTTAGTGCTTGCCGGTAATAAAACAAGATCAGGCCACTCTGTCTTAACCAAGGTTTTCTCTGGGTCCTCACCTGAGACAAGACAGTCATAAAGACTTTTATCTAGATTCTTTATAGCAATCCCAAGCCCAGAAGAAGCATTACCTTGAGGATCCAAATCAACCAACAAGACCCTCTTCCGTTTCTTTGCCAAGTTATAGGCAAGGTTAACAGTAGTAGTCGTCTTGCCAACACCACCTTTCTGATTAATAACTGACCAAATTTTTGGCTTACTCAAAAAAGATAATCTCCCTCACTAATTTCTACCCCAAATTCTACCACAATCAAGCTAAGCCGCTGACCTTGAAATTATCCCTGTTTTATGCTAGTATCAAAACAAATACGAGCAAATACAAAAACTCCCTAAAAATCGTAATAAACAAAGCATATGCAACCCGCTCTCCAAGACATCGTCAATAGACTTAACCAAGTCAACAACATTCTTGTTACCGTCAAAGCCAACCCAACGGTTGACGAACTTGCCGCCGCCCTAGGTCTTACTATTGCTCTAAATAATTACGGCAAACATGCCACTGCAGTATTTAGTGGCCAGATCCCTAACGCGATGAGCTTCCTAAAGCCTCAAAAAACTTTCGAAAATAACGTCCATAGCCTAAGAGACTTCATTATCTCTTTAAATAAAGAAAAGGCTGACAAACTCCGCTTTGCCAAAGATGGTGAGATAGTAAAAATCTACATCACTCCATATAAGTCTACAATTACTCCAACCGACCTTCAGTACAGCGAAGGAGACTTCAATGTAGAGATGGTCCTTGCTATCGGAATCAACGTCAAAGAAGAACTCGACGCCGTAATCGCCGCCCATGGCAGGATCCTACACGAAGCCACAGTAGCTACTGTTATGCCGGGTCCAGCTCCAAGCCAACTTGGTTCGATCAACTGGTCAGACCCAACCCTCACTTCTTCTAGCGCTATGGCCTTAGAACTTCTACAAAGTCTAAATGTCCCAGATCTTATCTCTTCAGAGATAGCCACAGCCCTGCTAACCGGAATCGTGGCCGACACAGATCGCTTCTCTAACACTAAAACTAGCCCCCGTGTAATGGAGCTCTCCGCTCAGTTAATGAATGCTGGAGCCAACCATCTGTTAGTCACATCTAGCATTGGAGGTGGTATCCATACTACCCCTATTGAGGCAGTCCCGCAAACCATCACTCCAGAGCCTAGCCAAGATCTTGTCCTCGATCTCCATAAGCAAAACACCCCACCAGCTGGGATTCCAACCCCAATTACTAGTAGCCCTCCAGCAACCAACACTGCACCAATGGTCTCTAGCCCAGCAGAATCAATCACCAATACAGCTCCGGCCATCACACCAGAACCTCAACCCAGCCCTGTAGTAGCCGATTTACTGCCAAAGCCAGCCGACACAAGCCAGACTGTAGTACCCGCAAATCTGATGCCCCCACAAACAGGTCAAATTAGCACAACGCCTACATCAGTAGCAGCGCCTGAACCAGCTACAAGCCCAGTTTTAGAACCTGAGTCTACCAAACCAGCAGAAGATCAGATTAAGTCTGAAATAGATAAAATCTATAGTGCAGAGCCATTTGATCCAGCCAACAATCCACGCCAAGATGTCGCAACCAATATAGCTCTTCCTACCGAAGAGCGGGTACAAGAACTTGGCGCTCCAGCCATTTCGGTAGACACTAGCGTACAAAGCTCTCAGGCAACCCCAGCGCCGCTCAAACCAATTGCAGCCACAAAGGACGAAGCCATAGACCCAAACTCTGTCCTCGGATCTGATGTCTCTATATCTACCAACCTGGAAAGCTCTACAAAAGAAGAAATCCCTGGCCTAGAGATGCCTCCAGAAATAAAACTTCCCCCACCTCCACCAAACCCTCTAGCCGACCAGACCAAGACATCTTCGATAGACACCGAACCATTTGGTAACCCAATAAACTTCGACCCAACCAAATCAGCCGAGGATGCCAAATAAAGAGTCCTCTGACCTCCATGGCACCAATACTTTTTAAGCCCTCTTTAAAAACTCAGGAAGATCTCCCCGAAAACGCCATCTATCTTTTTGACAAGCCAAAAGGACTAAGCTCGTTTGGAGCAGTCCATCAAGTCAGACTCAAGCTAAAAGAAGTTCACGGTAAGAAGATTAAAGTCGGCCACTGTGGGACTCTAGACACACTTGCAACCGGGCTACTCATTCTCGTCTCTGGCAAATTGACCAAAAGGGCAGGGGAATTAACCAAAATGGACAAGATCTATCAAGCTGAGGCCGTTCTTGGATCAACTTCAACAACCTACGATTCCGAAGGTGAGTTAACCAAGGTATCTGACCACCAACCGGATATAAAAGAAGTTAAAAAATCACTAGAAAAGTTTAATAGAAAGATAGAGCAGACCCCGCCAGCTTTTAGCGCCATTAAAATCAACGGCAAAAGAGCCTACAAATTAGCCCGAGAAGGGAAAGAAGTCAAAATTAAACCCCGCCAAGTTGAGATTTACTCTATCAAACTAGATTCATATGATTATCCAAGAGTTAAGTTTACTGTCCATGTTTCTAGCGGAACATATATTAGATCACTTATAGACGACCTCGGCAAAGAATTAAATACAGGAGCTCACATGACCGAACTCCGCCGAACCTCAATTGGTAAATATCACCTATCTTAATCTACCACTGTCATTAAGAGGGAAGTATCTTAAAGTTGCATTGCCCACAACCTCTGAAAGCGGCACAAAACCTAACTGATTCCTGCTATCCAAACTTTGCCCAGGAGCCCTATTATCACCACTAACAACAATATGGCCCTCTGGTATAGTTTCCTCTTCAAAAGTAGTCGAGTCATTTTTTGGTAAAGAATCTTCATAACTAGCATCCGGGTCAAAACCATCAGGATATTGCGCATTCTTAATCGTAAAGCGACCATTAGTCATGCTGATCTTTTCCCCTGGTAAACCAATAACTCTTTTAATCAATGACTTACCTTCAAGTGCACTATTAAAAACTATAATTTGACCTCTCTTCGGTACAAAACCAGACCCCTGCTTGGTCTTATTCAACTTATTAACCACAACCCTATCCCCGTTGGTCAGAGTCGGCCTCATACTACTACCATTAACATTGTACGTCCTGAAGACGAAAGTTAACATCACAAAAGACAAAGCAAACGATGTAACCAGTATCGTTAGAAGTGACTTGAACTGCTCGAGACCTTCACTACGGACTTTTTTAGTTTTTGCCTCCTCTTTAACCTCTTCGTTCTTCCCTGTCGCGTCAGTGTCTGTCATTAAAAATATCTACCTTTTTCTTTTGCAATTATCTATATAAACTTAGTATACTTAAGACTACTATTTATAACCTAAAGTTTACTTTAGTAATACCAATCATTTCCATAGAATAGATTCAAGTTTCTTAAGATTATTAAAAGATAACTAAAAAAATAAAGCGAGTTATAAGGGTAGGGAGCGAGCTTTATATAACCAAATGAGCGATAAAAACATTATAGACGGCTTTGTCCCAAGGCGAGGTAAGGGTAGTGCAAACAACTATCAAGCTCCACTCACTGGAGCACCCACAGAGCTAAAAGACCTAAGTCCAGCTCCACAAGTTCCAACCAGCAGAAAAGAACGTAAGGCTCAAAAAAAGGCCGGCAAAACATCCGACACCAGCTGGCAGGACAGCAATCTTAAAAGCTCCGTACTCTCTGGGGCTAAGACTGGTACTCCACTGTCTGATAAATCCCCAGATCTATCAGATAAAAACGGTAAGAAAAAGGGGCCAAAAACTAGAAAGCAAAAAATAAAGAAGATCCTTAAGTTATCCCTAATCCCACTTCTCTTAATCGGCGGATACTATATATACAACTTAATGAACCTGTCTGGAAAAGTATTTGATGGTAACCCACTCGGTTTCTTAAAAAGCTCCAAACTACGCGGAGAAGACAAGGGCAGAGTAAACGTCTTACTCGTCGGTACTTCAGAAGGCGATCCTGGACATCCCGGAGAGGACCTAACAGATTCAATCATGGTTATTAGCTACACCATAGCAACCAAAAAGACAGCCATCATCTCTATCCCAAGAGACCTATGGGTAAAGAACTCCTATGCATCAACTAAAATAAATGCCCTATATCACTATGGCCAGAGCGCAAAATTTGATGAGCCTGGCTATTATCCGGGAGGAATCGGTCTGCTCCAAAAAGAGATTGAGAAGATAACTGGTCTTGATATTAACTATTACGCCAAGATTAACTACAACGCCTTTAAAGAATCAGTGGACGCCGTTGGAGGTATAGATGTAGACATTGAAGGTTCAGACCCAAGAGGAATATATGACCCCAACTTTGATAGCCAATATGGTAAAGATGCCCTCAAACTAAAAAATGGAGTCCAAACCCTAAGTGGTACTCAAGCCCTTCTCCTGTCTAGATCAAGAAATGCTCATGGTGGGTATGGTCTAGCGGGCAGTGATTATGATCGAGCCTCCAACCAAAGAAAGATGCTGATAGCCCTAAAAGATAAAGCCCTAAAAGTTGGCATCTTCGCCAATCCTCTTAAGCTAGGTCAACTAACCGATGCAATCGGCAATAATATTAAGACAGACTTCACGACAAGCGAAGCCAGACGCATTTATGATCTTGCAGGCGACCCAGAAGCAAAGATAGAGTCCGTTGGTCTGACCTCAGAGAACGTCCTCAAAAACTACTCAGCGCCTGGGACCGGCGCCGCGCTAATGCCAAAAGATGGTATAGGAGAATACGCTGCTATCCAAAAGTTTGTCCAAGAAAAAGTTGGGCCACTCACAGCTCCTACGACGAACACAAACAGTTCAAGCAGTACAACATCAACGCCAGAGCAAGCCAGTGTAGTTATACTAAATGCTGGCGGAGCCTCCGGTTCTGCTCAGGCTATAGCCAACAAGCTTCCGACCGAAACTAAAGCCTTAATCGTTAGTAACTCCTCAGAGAAAGTCTCAGGGAATAAAATAGTTGTTCTTAATCAAACTAAAACAAACTCTAAAAAAAATCTTCTAACTGGGCTTTCTGCCTCAGAATACAACACCACTAAATCTACCTACTCGAAACTCTATCCAAATGCAGACTTTGTTATACTAGTCGGCAAGAGCACCTAAAACTCCCTCCTATGAAAAAACTCCCTAAAATAAAAGGTAGAAAGAAAGCCAAAGAAGATCAATCTCAGGAAATTGTTGTCGCCGGTCAAACCTTTGAGAACGCAGAACTTAGCACTAAGAGAAAGAAGTTTATTCCCTCACCACGCTATTCCCATAGAGAAATCAGTGGACGCCTCACTCATCACGCCCTCAGCGTCGCTCTTCCTATAGCCGTCTACACCCTTGTGGCTATCTTTTACCTACCCTGGGTAGCTTTTGCTCTAATTATCCTCAGTAAGTGGCAGATCTTCGTTGTTAAGCCAAGGTTCTGGTGGACCAACCTCAAGTTTAGTGCTGTTGATCTCATCTTTAAACTAAGCATTTTAGCCATATTAGTAATGGCTCAATTTAAGATTGATGCCCTAGTAACTAAAAGCACACTTATTCTCACGATCCTACAAATCAGTTTGGTCGGCTTATATCTTTACTGGAACATCCATCTCCGGAAACAAACCAGCGCCGTTGGGATGCGCCTCCAAGCCTTACTCGCACAATTCTTAGCCCTTACTGCAATAGCCTGGGGAACCGGCTTCTCTGGCCCCAATACACCACTCTCGATCTCTCTGGTAGCTAGCTGGATCGTTTGCTATAGCGCTGCTCAACACTGCCTCTTTGCTTATGAAGAATCAGCCATCCCGCAATTAGCTAGTCTCTGGGCACTATTTGCATCATCACTTTGCTTCTTACAGCTAATCTGGGCTCAAAACTTCCTCTTCTTCAGCCAACTCCTATACCTTCCTCTCATGCCTTTCATCGTATCAGGATTTGGTTTCTTAG
>JAKOXJ010000070.1 GCA_029781075.1 bacterium
TCATGCCTAGTAGATTTGAGATTGCGCTTGGATTAGATCGTAGGAACCAAGTGTGTACAGCCGGTACCTCTAGCTTAATGTGCGCCATGCGCTCACGTCTTGCATTAGAGTTAGTGACAAGCCTGCCCTTCTTATCAACGGCCATGTCTCGAGCACGAACACCTTTGAAGCGTGGATCATGCTGAGAGATATTCTTTGATGGACCAAAGATCTTTTCGCAGAATAAACCATCTTTCTCTGGCTTGTTAGTCCTATAGTTAATAGTTTCTGATTTGGTCACTTCTCCATAAGAAAGATCAAGGATCCTTTGTGGTGAGGCAACTGTCAATTTGATCTCGTCGAAATCTGAGAGTACTGTGCTTGTGTCGTCGTAATGTGAATTTGTTGGTGTCATATTTTTATACCTTAAGTTCTTTCGTAATTTTTATTACTTAAACTTATGCTTGGTCCTCCTCTTCTTTCGCCTCAACCTCATCAGCTAGATCTTGGTTGTCTTCTTCGGTTTCAGACTCACTGCCTGAAAAATCGGAACTTAGGCCTGATACATCTATATCATTTGGGCTTAAGGAGCTTTCGGCCTCAATTGCTTCTTCTACCTCGCTACTTACCGGTGTCTCTTGCTGTGATAGATCTTCAATTAGATCTTCTGCTTCTGTGGTCTTACTTTCAGAACTAGCAGCATGAGTGGCTTCATATCTATCTCCTACTAGCTGGACATCAAGACCTAAACCTTGAAGCTCGCTAACGAGAACCTTGAAGCTTTCTGGTAACTTAGAGCTGACGATCTTTCTAGACTTAACTAGAGACTCGTAAGCCTTTGATCTACCAACCATGTCATCAGACTTAATTGTTAGCATTTCTTGTAGGACGTTGGCAGCTCCGAATGCCTCGAGAGCCCAAACTTCCATTTCTCCGAAACGCTGACCTCCAAACTGTGCCTTACCACCGAGTGGCTGCTGTGTAACCTTGGTGTATGGACCAATTGAACGAGCGTGGATCTTGTTTTCGATCATGTGCTCGAGCTTGAGCATGTGCATGTAACCGATAGCTGTTCTTTCTTCAAAAGCTTCCCCAGTTCGACCGTCGTAAAGCTGAACCTTGCCATCCTCTTCGAACCCGGCCTTTTTGAGCTCAGCCTTAATCTGCTCGGTCGTAACACGGTTAAATGATGGTGAAGCAACTTTATAGCCAAGAGCTTTTGCGGCCAGAGACAGATGCATTTCGAAGACCTGACCAAGGTTCATGCGGCTTGGTACTCCAAGCGGAGTTAGGACCATATCAACCGGCTGTCCATCTTCGGTAAATGGCATGTCCTCAACTGGAAGGATTTTGGCGATTGTACCCTTATTTCCATAACGTCCAGCGAACTTATCTCCAACTTCGACTTTTGCCATGTGGGCAACGAAGACTTGGACCTGCATTAATACGTCAGACCTAAGATTGTGTCCACCTTCACGAGTGAAGATCTTAACGTCAACAACTTTTCCGCTCTTGCCGTTTGGCATTCTTAGAGAGGTATCTTTTACGTCTTTAGCATTGTCTCCGAAGATTGCACGAAGTAGCCTCTCTTCACCAGAAAGTTCCGTTTCTCCCTTTGGTGTAATCTTACCAACTAGGATATCTCCAGCCTTTACTTCTGCACCAACACTGACGATACCAAATTCGTCAAGGTGTCGGAGTGATTCTTCTGAAGCATTAGGGATATCGCGTGAAACTTGTTCTCGTCCGAGCTTAGTCTCGCGGACGTCTAGCTGGAAGTCTTCAATATGAATAGAGGTGTACTCGTCATCGCGCACTAGGCGCTCAGAGATAACGATTGAATCTTCGAAGTTGTAACCTTCCCATGGCATGAATGCTACAAGTACATCTTTTCCTAGGGCTAGTTCACCTTGAGCAACGCTCATACCTTCGATTAGAGCCTGCCCTTTTTTGACTTTGTCGCCAGGCTTTACGACAACCTTCTGGTTGATACTCGTGCCATCATTGCTTCTGACAAAGTGCTGAGGCTCGTAAGACTTGCTGCCAGATTTTGTGTATTTGACTGTTAACTTATTTGCATCAGAGTAGATTACTTCTCCATCTTCTTCTGCTACTACTAACTGACCTGTACTTCTAGCAACTTCGTGTTCAAGACCAGTTCCAACGATTGGGGATTCTGTCTTAATGAGTGGTACTGCCTGACGTTGCATGTTTGCACCCATAAGCGCACGTTTAGCTTCGTTTGTTTCGATGAATGGGATTAGGGCGGCAGAAGTTCCTAGGCTCTCTGATTGAGAGGCATCGATGTGAGTTAGGTCGGCAGAATCAACCTCTTCTGGCTTAAACCCGACACGAGCAGCAACACGATCTGAGGTAATCTTGCCAGCATCGTTTACTTCAATATTTGACGAGGCAATAACTGCGCTCTTTTCTCCTTCGACATCTAAATATTCGATCTCATCAGTAAGCTTACCTTTAACGACTTTTCTGTAAGGAGCCTCAATAAAACCAAACTCATTAATTCTGGCATAAGAAGCCATAGTTAGTACTAGACCGATGTTCGGACCTTCTGGAGTTTCGATAGTACAGATTCTTCCGTAGTGAGTAGCGTGAGTATCACGAACTTCGAAACCAGCACGCTCACGAGTTAGACCTCCGGTTCCAAGAGAAGTAATCCTTCTCTTATTAGAAAGCTCTCTTAGTGCATTGGTCTGTTCCATGTATTGTGAAAGCTGACCGGTGTTAAAGAACTCGTGGACAGATGCAACTACTGGTCGAGAGTTTACTAGAGATACTGGAGTCGCAGTCTCAACATCAGCGAGAGTCATTCTATCTTTAATGTTCTTTTCTAAACGAAGAAGTCCTTTTCTAAATTGTTGCTCGAGAAGCTCACCGACTAGACGGACTCGACGATTAGCAAGACTGTCCATGTCGTCAGCTGGCTCTTGTGAATTGTTAAGACGGATTAGCTCCCTAATTGTGGCGACTAGATCTTCTTTTCTTAAGACTCGGCCTTCTGGAGTAAATGGTGCCTCCAGGCCAAGACGTCGGTTGATCTTATATCGACCTACTTTGCCTAGATCAAATCTTTTGAAGTTAAAGAGCATGCTGTCAATAAGTGATTTGGCATTATCAACAGTGGCCATTTCTCCAGGGCGAAGACGGCTAAAGACTTCGATAAGAGCTTCTGCTTGGTTGTTTGTATTATCTTTTTTGATTGTCTCTTTAATGAAGTCAATGTCTCCGTTGTTTACATCTTTAAAGGTATCTTCAATCTCTTTATTGGATGTGAATCCAGTGGCTTTTAGGAAGGTAGTTAGGGGTATCTTCCTTCTCTTATCAATCTTCACGCTTAAAGTCCCGTTAGCAGCAGTTTCAAACTCCATCCATGATCCACGAACTGGGTTGATCTTGGCACTATAGAGCCTCTTGCCAAGTGATGACTCGCTCATACTGAACATCACACCTGGTGATCTAACGAGCTGACCAACGACAACCCTCTCTGCTCCGTTAATAACAAAGCTTCCTCTTTCAGTCATCCATGGGTATTGACCCATGTAAATATGAGCCTCTTTAACTTCTCCAGTTGCTTTATTGATTAGTTCGGCACGGATTTTTAGGGATGCTTCGAAAGTCGTGTTATTGGTTCTTGCTTCGAGCTCTGATGTCTCTGGGTCATCAAATGCATAATCTAGCAGTTTAAGCTCCATTTTATCACCAGTGTAATCGGTTATAGAGCTAAACTCTGAAAGAACTTCTCCTAGGCCTCGTGTAACAAAGTCTTTAAAAGATGAGACTTGATGCTCAATCTGGTCTGGAAGTGAGATGGCGTCAAGGCTTTTATTAAAGAACTTTCGGCCGTTTTTAATTATTTCTTTGTCTTTTGCTGTTTTAGTTGTTTTTGTGGTGCTAGTTGCCATAAAGATCTTGGATTACCCCCAGTTTTAGATATTTAGATTTTTATAATGTGCAGTGCCTAAAAAGAATGAACCGAATTCTAATTAGAGTCTGCTTAATACTCTTGAACCTCAAGAGAAAAGGATTTTTTGTTTTAGCTGAAGTCCCCTATCAAAGACGAGTGGATGGCCATCCAAAGAGCTCGTAATTCTTCAAAAACTACTTCGTTAAAGATTATTCTATCAGATTGATGCAGTACTTGGAAAGAGTGTGAGTCTATTTTCTATAAAACCTAATGTCTTAGCTTAAGTTTCTTAGCTACAACAAAGGTTAGGAAAATTGAAGAAATGGCTATGGACGTTGCAATAATAATACCTACTTCTATCCCTGTTTTTGGTGGAGTGGGGGTAGATTGTGTTGTGTCAACTTGTGAAGTTGATGGATAACAGTCTGAATCATTATAGTTTACCTCTAAATAAGCATAGTCCAGTTCACCAGTTGTTAGGACTGGGTACTGCTCACCTATAGTAACAACTATTCTAGAATCAGCGTCGGTTAGCTCGCTATAGTTTGGTGTAACCTGTGTAGTCATAGATTCGTGGGTGAGGGTAATTGGTGGATTACCACTATATGTGCCACTCGTCATATATTGACTACTAACTAACCCACCGAATGATGTGTCTGTTTGGGCAAAGGTTGATGGTGGAGTAAAGCTGGCATGGAGTGTGCCAGAACTTTCTGGTATGAATAAGGCGGCTGCGGCATCATTCTCTGCTACATTACCACTCTGAGACCAATAGGCATGCACTGTAACTGAATTTATAGTAGCCTCTGGACATATTTTATCCTTCTGATAATCCAGAAATATATAGGAATCACCATAATCTGGGCCAGGGCCAGGGCCAGGGCTAGAAGGATCAAAAGTGGCCGTTTGACCGTCAAGGGCAAGGGAGTTGCCTACGTTGCTTACGCCTCCACCAAAATCACCTACTGTATCCACAATGGCATGTCCTATAGTAGCGTTTGTTGGAGCTAAAACAACTGTCTGATTCTGTGCATGCACTGAAAGACTCGAGCTAGAAATTAAGGCAACTATTATAGTTGGTATGAGAAGATTTTTTTTGAGATTCATATGGTTTATATCTTAAATATTGATATTCGGATTTCTTGAATGAATCTCAAAAAATCTGAGCACACTTTTTTATATATGCTATGATTTAGCTTAAGTTTATCAACAAAATGTAAGTCATATTGAATACACCTTAGAGTGTTGTAAAAATGAATAGGACTATAAAAGAAGTTAGCACTAAGTTCAGCCCGATTAGCCTCTTTAAAGAGCTTGCCAGAAAATCGATACATGTATGCGCCTGCTCTGTGGCCCTATTTTTGGTAGGCAAGAATATGACGATTCTAGAAATACTCTTCTTGCCTTTTATGGCTCTTGGATTCTACATCTCAGAGAAGATTGAGTTCTTTGGAAAGAATATTTCTTTTGGGAAAGAGAGAAAATGGGGTGGGATCCTATTGGCATTTGGGTTGAGTATGGTGATGCTAGCTCCAGTAGACTATGAAGTTAAGAAGTTCGCAATTCTTGTCCTGATGATTGCTGACGTAATGGCAGCTATTATCGGTAAGTTAATACCAATCAAGAAGGTGGAGGTTCTAGAAGCTTATAAGTCTGTTGGTGGGAGCATGGCCTTTGCGGTGGGAGTATTTATTGCTCTTATACTTAGTTTCGGTGGATCGGCCTCTTTTGAGTTGATCTGGTGGCAAGTAGCCTTACTTATATTAGTTTTGGAAGTGTTTGAGTTTTTAAACTGGAGAGGAATTGATAATGTGACACTACCTATTGCTGCTATGAGCCTGTCGGTTATTTTATTTGCTTAATTATTGGTCTCTTCGAGGATCTCTTTGATCTGTGAATACTTGAAACCTTTTGAGGCCAGATAACTCATTAACTTTTGCTCTGAATCGTATTTGCCTCTTTTCTTATTTAGCAATTCTCTTAAAGAGTTCTCCTCATCCTCTTTGTTGAAGTTTTCTTCTATTACTTCTGTGGCGAGGCTTGAGTTGATACCTTTTTGAGCTAGCTCTGCCTTTAACTTTAGAGTAGATGTTGAACGTGTATTCTTTCGACCATTAACCCACCAGACGGCGAAGTCTTTATCGTTTAAATACTTATCTTCTTTTAGTTTATTGACTAGTGCGTCTATCTCTTCTGAATCTAGTTTTTTTTGACGAAGCTTTGTCCTTATCTCATATTCTGATCTTGGACGAGCGTAAACTAGACTAATTACTTGAAGATATTGAGCAGTGAATCTGGAGAGTTTTTTAAGATCAGAAAGTAGTGAATCTGTGATCTCTTTATTTACTCTTACTGTTTTATAATCGGCTAGCTGTGAGACAGTTAAAGAGAAGTTATATTTGCCGTCAATATATACTGAAACTTTGTCTGGATTCTTTATTTGGGTTTTTATATCAGTAACAACTGGCATGATCTTTTATTATAGAACTTTTTCTTTGAAGTCAGGCCCTGACTTTCTGCAGCGTGATAGACTTAAGGGTAATGAATAGTGGTGGATCTGGTAATGAATTAGCTGAGTTGCTGAATGCCAAGCAGCCTCTTTTTGATTTAGGTATTGAGGATCTCGAAGAGATTACAAAAAAAGAAGGTCTCGACCAAAAGCTAGATCTTGAGATTAAAAAGAAGTTTGCTCAGTTTGTTAATAGAGAACTAGGAATAAGCAGTGAAGAATCTAGAGGCGAAGTAATCTACAAAGGTCTAATGGAGCTAATATGGAGACAAAATGATCTGGTTTTAGATAAATATCTGAAGTTAGAAAAGAATGCTAACCTAGATGAGATCATCAGTGCCTCTGTTAGTTTTGTTGAAAAGATGAAGTTAACTAGGACTGTCTTTAGATTAAAAGATTCTAAGGCTAAGGAATTGATTAAGAAAAATCCTCCAAAGAATATTATGGATCTATTGGGTTATAAAAATGTCTCAGAATTACTGAAGAATGAGAGACTGGAAGAAATATATGGTGCATTAAGATTTGCCGAAGGTGATGCTTGGCTAGAAGAGTTCAATGCTCAATACAAAAGACTCAAGGCCAGTGACTTCACAACTTCTGAAATACACCTGATCAAAATGCCTATTAGGTGGGCGCCCCTGACGAAGAAGTTTATAGAAAAGAAGAAGCATAACGTTACTCATTTAAAAGAACTCGGTGTAGTGCTTGTTTTAGAGACTGAAGATGAGAGTCTTCGGCATGGGTTAGTTTTAAAAGTACTGCCACTACTGGTCCACTATTTTTATGAAGTCCACTTGTACTCAACATTCTTTAAGTTCAGGGCCAAGACTTTAAGGGGCGAAGCCTTTGGTGGGCTACTTTCTGAGACTATAATTGCTGATCCAAAGACTAATTTAGAACTGGGTGGAGAACATATACATTGGCGAGTTATTCAGAGATATTTTGGAAAATTAGAAGATGCCGATAAACATCCAGAGATATTTGAGCCACACCTACAGCCAGAGGATCTACATTGGGATAATGCCCAGAATGCTCTCGCTAAGGTCATACCAGAGCTAAGTATTTGGGAAGATCTGGACTATGTTGGCATTATGAAAGATGGGCTGCCACTGAGTTTAAACCTTATGGATCTAACTCTAAGCTTTGCCAATAAAAATAGGTATAAAGAACATCTTTTCTATCACTTTAGGGAATCTTTGTGGAATGAGATATTCGGAAGGTATATGGGTAGGATGAACTTAGAGCATGAGCTATTAGCAAAACTAGACAACAACCTAGTTAAGCCAGAGAAATTAAGTCTGTAGAATCTACTTTTCGCTAAGCTCGGCAGTTTTTCTGTGTTTTTGGATAGCTTTGTAGACGATAAATGATGTTGCTGCAAGCGCCACTAAGAAAGTCCCAATTAAAACTTCTCCTGCCCCAGTTTTTGGAGACTTTGCAGAAGGTGATGTTGCCGGTGGAGTGGTACCAGGTATATCTTGTGCCAAACCTCCTGCAGCAGTACCTCCAGCAACTTGGCAAGATAGTTTAGCCTCAAAGTAAGGTATCTTCGTGGTAACAGTATATTCAGTACCATTGCTGTAGTGGGTTGATACGCCTATAAGTCTCTGCGAACCACTCGTGTTAAAGTCTACAATACTGAGAGGGGTAACCAGGGCGAGTGTTGAGCCACTATAACCTGTTGTTACATCGGTATCAGAACTATTGCCACCTCCCCCGCCAGGATAAACAGTCGCATATATGCCGGAGTTTGGTGCCACATATGAGAAGGCAGTGTTCTCATCTGTGCCACTTATAGGATTCGCGGCCGTAGTCCAAGAGTATGATCCGACTCTTTCAACCATAGGTGCTCCACTACCGTCCATACAGGTCAAATTGCTTGGCAGGGTTAGCTCATAAAGTACATTCTTTGCGGTGGAGCTGGTTGTAGTCCAGTCTCCAGTCGGGGCATCATCTGTGGCCGTGACAGTGTCTGAACCGTTCTGTACTGTGCTACCGGTTGGTAATGGAGTGGCAGTTAGAGGATAATAGGACTGCTCCAAGGTGGCGAATGATGGGGCGGTGGCGGTGAAGACTAAAGTGGCTAGGGTTAAGGTTGATAGTAGTGCTTGTTTTATTCTTTTCATAATATGGTTATAAATTTAACTCTTAAGTATTAGGGTTAAGTTTATAACCGCATTAACTCTTCATGCAAGTTTTGTTACTTAACTGTGGTAAAATTAGCAGAAAGAAAGTTTAAACCCAGGGGTGTGGGAAGTAGGTTTAAAAACACTCTTATTTTCTACGAGATTTTACATGAGTAGAAGGAATCAACATTTTGGGATAGACCATTCGAGACCAGTTCCCGAGCCAGTTGGGCGTCCTCAAAAAGATGAGATGAGTGTGGAAGAACTCCATAGACAGGCGGCTGAAGAATACGCCAGGCGGGGCGTTGAGAGAGTTTATGCAGAACAGGCTAGAAAGAAAGCCGGTAGTAAGAAAATTGAGCTAGATAAGGATCAATTAGAGCACTATCATAAGAGCTGGCAAGAATACTGGCAGCAATATTATCACCAATATTATTCTGATTATTATGATAAGTACTTCGGTGAAGTTAAGGGCCAAGTTGATGAGCATCATAAGAAATCTCAAGAGAAGCTTGTCGAGATGTATCAAGATAATAAGAAGCTTGCCAGCCAAAAGAAGAGGCTTGAAGATCCTGAGGCGATTAGGCGAGACTTACTAAATAGAATTGTCGAGCGAGGCAAAGAAAGTAGCTTTTGGTCAAAGGCTAGAAAACATGTCAGAGCGCTAACCGCAGCAGCAGTAGTAGCCTCTTTATTCTTATTTATTCAGTTCAACCCAGTTGTAGTAGGGGCGGTAAAGCAATATCTTGGGCCGGCCGGTTCTGCTAGTCTGCCGTCTATTATTGAGCCTTCGAGCAGCAGTAGTGTTAATCAAGATCCGACAATAATAATCCCAAAGATTGGAGTTAAGGCTCCTGTGGTTTATGATGAGCCAAGTCCATACAATGAGCCTGTCCAAAAAGCCCTAGAAAGAGGAGTTATAAGATACTGGGATACTGCCAGCCCTGGAGAAGTAGGAAATGTGGCAATTTTGGGCCACTCTAGTAATAACCTACTTAATGCTGGAAAATACAAGTATGTCTTTGTAAATCTAAAGAAGTTAGATAATGACGATATTATTTATTTAGATTATCAGGGTAAAAGATATGCTTATAAAGTTACAGAAAAAACGATATTGTCCCCAGATGATTTGAGCTACATTAAGCCAACTGATATACCCAGCTTGACCCTAATTACTTGCGATCCTCCGGGGACTGCCCAAAAGAGGCTCTACGTAAGAGCGGTCCAAATATCTCCAGACCCAGCTCTAAATAAAAAGACAGAAAAGCAAGAACAATTAGAACAGAATGTCCAGGAAATACCAAACACTGCCCCAAGTTTCTGGAGTAATATTTTCTAGCTCAATTGCCTACAAGTGGTATAAACTAATGGATAGATGAAACGGGTGGACAAGCTCTTTGGTAAGTACATTTACCAGAAATTTAGGCACTATGCAGTGTGGCCGACTTGGAGGCTCTTCTTTACTTCCCTATTCTTTTTTGTACTGTCTATTTTCTTTATAAGATCAAATAATGTCACTGCTCTAGAAAAGTATCGTGAAGTTATAAAGGCCGATGAGAATAATGGGAGTGTTTATGAGAAGCTGGATGATCTACAGCACTATACCTTTACTCATCTAAATAGTGGAGTCAGTAGGCCAGTCCAATTGGTGAATACTTACAATCGTGATGCTAATAAAGTATTCGAGGTTGCGCAGAATAAACTAGACGCTGAATCTGGTGGAGCGAGTAAAAAAGATATCTACCTAGAAGCACAAAAGGTATGCGAAGCTAAGGGTATACCAATTACAGCTAGAGCTCAGTGTGCTGCAGATTATGCTCTTGCCAATAACCCCGGCATAGACCAGAAGAAGTTATCTGTTACGTTGCCAGACAAAGCACTATACTCTTTTACTTTCTCCAGCCCAAGGTGGACGTGGGACGCCGCTGGCATATGTTTATTTATCTCAGTAGCTTTTTTTGTGGGGTCGATTCTTAGGATGATACTGGCCTGGTATGCTAGAAAACGTTGGGTCAATTGGGACGCTAAATACCTTTAACCTTTAGTAGCCAACTTCTACGAAAGTGAGGGCGTAGCCGGTTTTACCTGCTCGACCAGCTCGACCGATTCGGTGAGTGTAATCTGCATAAGTCTGCGGGACTGTGTAGTTAACGACGTGGGTAATATCTTTGACATCAATTCCTCGGGCGGCAACATCCGTTGCTACAAGAATATTAATCTCTGATTTCTTAAATTTATTAAGAGCTCTTTGGCGCTGGACCTGAGTTTTAGCTCCATGTATTGCATCGGATTTGAAACCACGAGAATGGAGCTCACGGGCGAGTTCCTCTACGGCACGTTGTGTATCATGGAAGATGATGGTCTTTTCTACAGAGTCTTGAATTAGTAGATCATGGAGCTTATCAATCTTCTCTGTTCTACCCCTATACTCAACAACGTTTTGGTGAACATTATCACTAGTATCACCAGTTTTGACTGATACTGTAACTGGATCTTTAGCAAAGGTCTGGATCAAACTTTGGATTCTAGGCTCCATAGTGGCTGAGAAGAAGAATGATTGTCGTTCTTCGGCTAGCTCGCCGAGAATGGCAGTCACATCATCAACGAAGCCCATGTCGAGCATCCTATCAACCTCATCAAGAACAATAATGTTAAAGTTCTTTGCACGGAAACTTCCTCTGGTGATATGATCTTTTACTCGTCCTGGAGTACCAATAACTATCTGTGGATTACCACGTAGACTTCTAAGCTGAGGCCCCATTGGTGTTCCACCGATCAGGATTGCTGCGGCGAGGCCACTTCCCTTGGCTACTTTACGGAATTCATCATCAATCTGCTGAGCTAGCTCTCGAGTCGGAGCGATAATTAAAGCCTTCGCGCTTCGGTCTGTCATGAGTTTGTTGAGAACTGGAAGGCCGAAGGCAACCGTTTTACCTGTTCCGGTATTAGCGATACCAATGATGTCTTTACCTTCTAGCCCTAGAGGGATGGTTTGGTCTTGCACCGGAGATGGAATCTCATAACCATTACTAGCAAGATTGAGTTTAAGAACATCAGCAACTTTAAAGTCGTTAAAAGTATGGGCTGGAGTGTAGTCTTCTTGCTTAACTGGGGTTGCCTCACGAACAAATTTTGCTGGATCAATATATTGGCCTCTCCCCTGCTTCTTCGGCCCACGAGATCTGCCGCCACTATATCCTCTACTTCTAGAGCCTGAATTTGAGGAGTAGTTACTGCGAGCAGATCGGCCATAGCCGCTATACATACCTCCGCTAGAGTTATCAGAGTTTGACTTTGATTTTACTTGGTTGGGCCTTCTTCGGCCACCTGTTTGTTTGTTGTAATTTCCGTATCCGGACATAAAAAAGAATCCTCTTTAAGTTTATTAATTGGTCTTGGTCGTTTTAGAAACGAAACCAGTCATTAAACTTACCTAGGATTCACTTCTATCTGTAACGATAGTGTTGATTGTAGCACAACAAATACTAATAAGTCAATCTAAAAGCCCTTTTGGTTTTGTGCGGGTTGTTGATTTGTTTGATTTTATTCGTCTTTTTGGTTAGAGGAACGGATGAGGGTTACTGCCGATAGGACTAGAAGGACTACGATTGCGACGATGACCCATCGGCGGGAGGCTTTTTTGTCATCCTGCTTTTCTTCCTGGTCATTCTTTGAGGCTTCGTCTTTTGCCTTTTGCGCGGCAGTCTTTGCGGCTACTTCAGAAACTGTGTCTCGGACTTTGTCCTTTAACTCTCCGTTAGTAATACTCCCTTTGTCTGCATAGACTTGCCAGCGTCCTTTTGCGGAGTCGTCTAGACTTGCCGCTTGGTCAGCATACTTCTGGACTGAGTCTTTAGAGACCAGAACTTCTTGCCCAACGTATATTTGTGGGGATCCGGCCGCCTGTGTAACCCAGGTTTCGGCAGCGGTTACTTGAGCGGCGTTTAGATCTACATCTTCAGTGTCCAGATCATAGCGAATAATACTGGCGCGGGCTAGCTCGGTATAGCTATCTCCCGGCTGGGCAGTATATACATAGTTAGCTTCAGTTTCTGCTTGAGAGGCTGCGGAAGTCTTTGTCTGTGAAACTAAACTTAAAGTCAGTAGAGACAACCCAAAGGCTAAGCTTAAGAAGAGTGATTTTTTAAGAAATTTCATGGTGTTACCTCTTTAATAGATTTATGTGAGATCAGATAGCCCACCACGATCGTCTCGACTTTTTGTACTTTTTGGTAGTTTTAATTCTGCACTCCCTTAAGCTTAAGTTCAATGAGATATGTATCTTTGTGGTAAAAGTCACTATCGTGCTTATGCATGATCCGGCTCTAACAGCTATGCTAGAATAGAAAGTCTTATGAAACTTACAATAAACTACGACAAAAACAGTTCTATCAAATTTAAGGTTGTTGCAGAGCTTGACTCTAAAGACCTTACTAAACAAAAGAAT
This sequence comes from bacterium, assembly GCA_029781075.1. Lineage (GTDB taxonomy): Bacteria > Patescibacteriota > Saccharimonadia > Saccharimonadales > HK-STAS-PATE-42 > HK-STAS-PATE-42. Next base: position 12,984 of record JAKOXJ010000070.1, read on the forward strand.
CGGGCAGTAAAAAAGCTTGGTAAAGGAATTAAGGTACCAGGATTTAGGGCAGGGACAGCGCCGGCTAAGTTGATTGAAGAAAGACTGGATGAGAACCAGGTTAGAAATGAGATAGCTAGTGGCTGTATTGATGCAGCATTTGCTGGGGCGATTAAAGAATTCAAGCTAGATATAATTGGTACTCCAAAATTGGAGATTAAAGAACTTGT
>JAKOXJ010000007.1 GCA_029781075.1 bacterium
AGATCTAGATAAACTATTAAATACAAAACTAACAAAAAAGAAGTTAGAACTCCTGCAGCAACTTAAAGACTGGGCAGAAGAATGCGCTAAGAGCATGTAGACTCTGATATACTACGTCTTGAAAGGTCTAAATATAACCTGCGGGAGGATTCATGGTTAAAGTTAAAGGAAAAGAGTTAAATAAAAAACAAAAGATCTGGACAGTAGTCGGAACTGTAGTAGCTATCGCGGTACTTTGGTTAATCTATAGCTACAACAGCCTCGTCAGCAGTTCTCAGAAGGTAGAGAGTAGCTTCGGTAATGTTCAAAGCCAATACCAAAGACGAGCGGATCTCATCCCAAACCTAGTAAATACAGTCAAGGGAGCGGCTAATTTTGAGCAAGAAACCCTATCTCAAGTCGTAGAAGCTCGAGCAAAAGCAACACAGATTACCATTGATCCGGCTAATGCTACTCCAGAACAGCTTCAGCAGTATCAGAATGCCCAAGGAGAGCTAAGCCAAGCCCTAGGTAAACTACTGGCAATCGCCGAGGCTTACCCCCAACTAACGGCAACCCAATCATTCCAGCAACTTCAGGATCAACTAGAGGGTACAGAAAATAGGATTCAAGTAGCTCGCTCTGACTACAATACGGTTCTAAAAAGCTACAATACCAAAGTCAGAAGATTCCCAACTATTGTTGTTGCCGGAGTCTTTGGTTTCGATCAGAAACCATATTTTGAAGCCGCTCCTGGAGCAGAGAACGCTCCGGCTGTTCAGTTCTAGTAAAAAGTGACCCGAGACCATTTTCATGAAGCGCATACTCTCAGTCTTCACGATCCTAGTGCTTTCGGTAGGTATATTACTTACAAATCAATATAGAACAAGTTCACTGGATATTCCTAGCGCCCCAAGTGGAGGCTACGTAATTGATCAGGCAGAAATATTAAGTGACCAAGAAGAGACTCAGCTTGACCAACAGATTAAAACCATAAAAGATCAGACTTCTAATGAGATAGGTATACTAACTGTAAAAGATGGAGAAGGGGTAGATCCGGCTCAATTTGCAACTCAGGTTGGTCGGGAGTGGGGGGTTGGCACCAAAGAAAACAAAAATGGAGTACTTATACTTATATCTCTCCAGAATCCCAAAAAGATTCAGATTGCAGTCTCAACAGGACTTGAGGGTGTTCTTACGGACGGACTGAGTGCAAAAATAGCCAGAAATGAGATCGCTCCTAAGTTTAAACAATCAAAGTATTATGATGGGTTAAGCGCAGGAATAACTTCAATTTCTGAAGCTACAAAAGGTGAATATGCATCAAGTGATAATAACCCAGACTATACAAGCCTTAAATCAAGTGAATTTGTTATAACGATTTTTATTTTTGGTCTTATCTTTCTCCAATTCTTATTTTCGGTTATGGCATCCAGCAAGAGCTGGTGGTTTGGAGGAATACTCGGGGGTATAGGACCATTTGTATTTGGTTCGGTTACAGGATACTGGTGGCTAACAGTATTTCTTTTGATTATTTTTGTTCCACTCGGCCTCCTATTCGACTATAAAGTCTCTAAGAACTACAAAAAACATATTGAAAGAAAAAAGAATGATAATGACTATCATCTTCCATGGTATTTTGGAGGTGGCAGCTTCGGCTCAGGATCCGGAGGTGGATTCTCTGGCGGAGGCTTTTCCGGAGGTGGCAGCTTTGGTGGTGGAGGTGGAGGCTCTAGCTGGTGAGTTGCCAAACTCTCCAAAATAGACAGCGTAGCTCAGGCAATGATATTGTAAATAAATCAATAACATTGTATAATAAGTTAGGTTATGAATACAGTAGCTCAAACTCTACTCGGATGTAATATCTCTGAACGTCCCTCGTTCTGGGGCTTTAATAAAGGTGAGCCTTTTGAGGTTGTGGCTCTCTCAGAAATATCTACGCTTGACGGGAGCTTCACTATAGGTGAGCCTAGAGTTTTTGAGGATACCCCCTACATATATATCGGTCATATGTCCTCTAACCCCCAGTTTAGAGGAAAAGGCACGGGCCAAGGAAGAAGATTAGTTAAAGAATCTCTAGAGTATGCCTTAGGCAGATCTTCTGCGGTTACCTGCTATATATTGAACCCAATAGCCATGGCGCTAATTGATGAAGAGTCACAAAGGCTTGGTTTAGCCGCATATATACATAGCCAAGATTTTAGTAGGCCTATTCCTGTATCTGATGTCAGATCTTCTAATGAGCAATTTGGCGTTAAAAGACTAGATGTCTTAAGGGAAGGCAAATCTACATTTATCCAGGACGTAGGACTCCGGTTCCCTTCGATGATAGGATTTCAGACTGTCGTTGCTGCTGAATAAGTTGCCAAACTCTAACATCCAAGCTAAACTTAACCATTACATGCAAATAAAAAAATATCTTTGGCATAAAACCTACCTCTCTAGAATTCTAGGCTCCATAAACTCGAGTATATGGCGCAACTTTTGGGTAGAAGATGAGGAAGGCAACGTAGTTGATTTGTTAAAGAACGGTGATCTCAGTTGCGGGGTTCATGTGTCGGGTATACTATTGAACTTAAATCCGAGACCGCCAGCTGAGCAGGTAAAGTTTGTCACGGCGCCAATTGTAAGGGTAGATCAGCTCTATGAGGATATGGTTAATAATGGTTGGGAAAAAATTGAGTATAATTCAAAGGAAGATTTGAAGGTTGGGGATGTTATTTTCTGGGAAGAGCTTAGGGGGTATAACGGTCGAGAAGCCGGAGGTCCACATGGTCACTGCGGATTTTATGTTGGGGATGAGTCGGCTGTAAGCGTAATCCCTAGAACAGGAACTCCTCAGATGCATGATTACCTTTATAGAGATCAGCAAGATTATATCGGTAGTTTTAACGGCAAAGAGCAAAGAAAAATAACATTGGTCCTCAGAAATGATAATCTTATGGAAAGGTTAGTTCAGCCTGCACAAGCTATAAAAACTGATATTGACGCCTAGCCAGTTAGTTTGATATACTAAATTTAGTACTGAAATCCTTACCGAGCTTGACCGAATAGCCCGGTTTTTTGTTAAGAAAGCATAAAACACATCGAAAGGAAAAAATATATGAAAAGCTTAAAATTAGATCAACTCTCAGAAGCAATAAAGTCTCTAGCACAGGAGCGAAATGTCCCAGAAGAGACAGTATTCAGCGCAGTAGAAAACGCATTTGCAGCTGCTTGGAGACGCGATTGCGGAGAGCGTGGACAAAATGTCTCTGCAAACTTCAATATTAATAATGGGGAGCTAGAAATCTTTGTTAATTATGATGTCGTAGAAGAAGTGGAAGACGAGCTCACTCAACTAACAGTAGAAGATGCGAAGAAGATTGATAAAGAAGCAGTAGTAGGTGGAAGCGTAAGAAAAGCACAGGAAGTACCAGAAGACTTCGGACGTATTGCCGCCCAAACAGCCAAACAGGCTATCATCCAGAGTCTAAAAGAGTCTGAATCTAAGATCATGGTTGACGAATATAAAGATAGAGTTGGCACCGTTATCGCTGCAAGCATACAGCGCGTAGAGTCTCGCTTCGTAAAAGTAGATCTCGGTCGTGCCAGTGCCCTAATGCCAAAAGAAGAGCAGGTCCCAGGCGAGCGCTATAACATGGGAGAAAGACTAAAGTTCTATATTAAAGAGATTGATGACGAAGGTAGAATCCCTACAATGATCGTTTCTCGCTCTTGCCCAGAGCTAGTCATTGAGCTATTTAAACAAGAAGTCCCAGAGATATCTGATGGAGCAGTTCAGATAAAAGGAATAGCTCGTGCTCCTGGACTGAGAACAAAAGTCGCAGTATTCACTGACATTCCTGGTGTTGACGCAGCCGGTACCCTAATCGGTGGTCATGGAGTCCGCGTAAAAGCAGTTAATGCTGAGATTGGTGACAACGAAAGATTAGATATTGTTGAATGGTCAGAGGATCCTGCAGAGTACATCACACGGGCACTCTCTCCGGCTAAAATCGAAAGTATTGAGCTAAATGAGAGTAACAAGACCGCACAGGTTCATGTTTCTGAGGAGGAAGTAAGGATCGCAATTGGTAGGGGTGGCGCTAATGTCCGCCTTGCTGGTGAGTTAACAGGATATGAAATCGATGTTATCAAGCCAGAAATGTCAGAGGATTCAGAGAAAGAGCAAGAAGATTCAGAACAAGAATAGAATCTGAAATAGGTTACCCAGCAAGAAGATCCCGGATGAGTATCCGGGATCTTCTTATGTTAAACTAATAGAGTATGAACAAGAAGTTTTGGATATTTTTTATAGTTTTAGTTATAGGAATATTTGGCTTGGCTATCTCATCAAGCAAAAATAATAGCTCAACAAGTCGTAAGATTGATGATCCGACCATAGTACAGTCAGATGACCATATAAGAGGTAAGACAGACTCAAAGGTCTACGTAATTACCTACGGAGACTATGAGTGCCCAGTTTGTAATGCCTGGGAGCCTGAACTTCAAAAAATTAGAGAAGAATACAATGATAAAGTCGCGTTTGTGTTTAGAAACTTTCCACTCACGGATAAGCACGTAAATGCATATGCAGCAGCAAGGGCCGCAGAGGCAGCAGCCAAGCAGGGCAAGTTCTGGGAGATGCATGATATGCTTTACACCCGCTGGAGCGAATGGAAAGGTGATAATAAGAGCGCTCAAAGTAAGTTCGAACAATATGCCCAGGAACTTGGACTTAACATGGATCAATACAAATCAGACTACGAATCAGAGTCTGTCGCAGACAGGATAAATAGCGATTTACAATCAGCTTCAAAAGTCGGGGCAGAGGGTACTCCGACATTCCTAATAAATGGACAAAAAGTAGAAGTTGGGGCGGTCTCTACTGGTGGACAAAAGATGAGGCAGCTACTAAATGAAAAGCTAGCTCAGCAATAAAAACCGTGTAATACAAAAGATGGCTAGTAGCAATAGGTTAATATCCCAATTTAATCCTGATTCTTATAGCCTTTCTCTTGATCTAAATAAAAAAACAAAGCTTTTTGAGGGTTCGCTGACTATTAACGGCTCAAGAAAGTCAAAGCCGTCCTATCGAATAACCTTAAATCAAAAAGGTCTTAGGATAATCTCGGCAAGGATATTCTTCTTAGAGAAGAATAACAAGACAGAAGTTGAAGTAAAAAGAATAGTTCATCATTCAAGATTGCAGGAGTTAAGGATCCATACGGATAAACAAATAACCTCAGGGAGGTATATTCTAGAGCTCAAATATAAGGGAAGGGTTAGTACAAAAGGAACAAACGGGTTCTATGTAAGTCGCTGGCAAGATAAAGACCTCAAAAACAAAGAGATTCTAACAACTCAGTTTGAAACCCATTATGCCCGTCAGTTGTTACCTTGTATAGACGAGCCCGAAGCTAAGGCTATATTCAAACTCCAGCTTAATCTGGGCTCAAAAGATCAAGATACGATCTTATTTAACACGGAAATTGAATCTGATAAATCTAAGGATAGTATCAGAGAAATAGAGTTCAGGCAAACTCCCGTGATGAGTAGTTATCTCCTTGCCCTGGTGGTTGGTGAGCTAGATTCAATATATAAAGACCTAGGAAAAACAAAGCTTAGTATCTATTCCACACCAGATAAAATAAAGAGTGCAGGATTCGCACTAGATTTTGCATCAAAGTGCCTAAAGCTTCTCGAGCAGAAGTTCCAGACTCCTTATCCTCTTGATAAGTTAGATTTAGTCGCAGTTCCAGACTTTGATGCTGGTGGAATGGAGAACTGGGGCTTAATAACATTTAGAGAAGACCTCTTACTATTTAGTGATGAAAATTCTACTCTTTCTGACAAGCAAAGCATCGCTCTCGTAATTGCACACGAGCTGGCTCACCAGTGGTTTGGAAATCTTGTCACCATGAAGTGGTGGGATGAACTCTGGCTGAATGAAGGCTTCGCAAACTTCATGGAATACTACTTAGTAAACCAGATCCATCCAGAGTGGAATATACTGGAACAATATCTTATAACAGATAAAAATTACGCCATAAGAATGGATTCACTTCCAAGCTCTAGACCAATAGTTAACAAGATTAACTCACCACATCAGGCAGTGGATGGCTTTGATGCAATTACGTATGAGAAATCCGGGAGCATAATCCGGATGATCTTTAATATCCTTGGTGAGGATAAGTTCATGCTTGGCTTAAAAGACTATTTTGAAAATTTTAGTTATAAGTCTGCTTCATCAGATGATTTATTATCCTGTTGGCAAGAATATTCCAGCATAAATCTAAAAGAGTTTACAAGAACTTGGCTTTATGAACCAGGCTTACCTAAGATCGAGATATCCCTTGGTAATAACTCAAAACAGATTTGTTTACACCAATCCAGATTTCTATCTGAGCCAAAAACAAGAGCTGGAAACCCAGATGTAAGTAGTGGGGCTCTTGGCTTAAAACCCAATTTGAAGAAGAAACAACGCGAATTCTATATTAATAACTTAAAGAATAGTTTATCTAAAGAAGATAAACAAATATGGCAAATTCCAATTAGTCTTGTTGATTTAAATAATGATTCAGAAGCCTCTAATGACTTTGTCATGAAAAAAGAATCACACTCTATACAATTTAAAAAAAATGACAGTTTGCCAATAAAAATAAACAAATCTGGAGAGAATTTCTATATAACGAGCTATCCCGAAGAAATGCTCACTTCAATATCTGAGTCACTAAAGAAAGGAAGCCTAGAGGAGGGCGATGCCCTAAACATCCTAGGTGACATAATCATGCTCAATAGAGCAGGACAATTTGAGGCCGGATCCGGTATTATTCTAGAGCTAATTATGTCGGCTAAAGAGAATTATGGTAGCTCCCAGTTCTGGAGCCTAACAACTGGGTTTATAGGATATCTACACTACCATCTAAAGCAAAATTGCCAGGAGGACCTTTTAAATAAATACATAAATAATTTAGTGGTTACTAATTTAAACAAACTAGGCTTTGACTCAAGCAAGTCGGATAGATCGGAAGATACCATGACCAGATTTGAGCTGCTTTCACTTGCTAGTCTTGCCAGGCAAGAAGAATTCGTAAAAAGAATGAGGCATATTTTCGAAATTAGTTCAAATAACCTAAACAGTATCGACTCAGAAAAAAGAATTCTAGTATTCTACTCTATCGCTAAAGATGCCTATCAGAAAGATTATGATCAACTTATAGAATCTTACAAAAGTAATCTAAACGAGATTGGGCTGCGCGATGATCTGGCATATGGTCTAGCAATGTTCGAGTCTAAAGATAGAGTGGAAAACAACATAAGGATAATGCAGGACCCAGAGCTGGTTCGCGATCAGGACATAGTCTCATGGTTGTCTCAGATAATAAGTTCAGGCAAAGAAGCTAAGCAAATTGTTCTTGATTGGATAATGAAGGATGATGGCTGGGACTGGCTAGACCATAATCTGAGTCAATTTGATAAATCTAATGCCGTAAAAGTTATTACCTTATCAGTTTTTAGTGAAAAGGAACTGAGTATCTTAAAAAAGTTCTTCCAGAACTTAGAAGATATAGAAATCGAAAAATCACTAAGAGAATCACTAGACATAGCAAAATCACGAATAAATTGGCACA
>JAKOXJ010000040.1 GCA_029781075.1 bacterium
CGAGATTATTCAATACCTCAGAAGAATCCCTTGTGGCGACATATCTTCTCGAAACCCACTGGTCATGTATATTCCATCTATTTACATACACCCATAGACCTACAACTAGCAGAGTAACCAACCCCATTAGAGAAAGTAGTTTCTTAGAAATTCTTCTTTCAGACATATATCCCATTAATTCTACATTAAAAATGATATCTAAGCTTCAAAAAACAGAGGTCAGTGAGGTATAATGATTTCAGATGGGGGCGTAGCTCAGGGGTTAGAGCAGTCGGCTCATAACTGATTGGTCGTAGGTTCAAATCCTACCGCCCCCACCAGCAAGACGATTTTTAAAGCACGAATCCCGGGGTAGAGGATCAGCTTAAATAATAAGTTTAATAGAGCCTTTATGCCCGAGATATTTCCTGGGACGCCAGCACATCCGATAAAAGTTGAAACCGAGCTATTCGACCGTGCCCTTCGTATATCTGAATACTGGGTTGGTATAACCAACCAATATGGAAAGATAGTTATGCCGGACTTAGAGTCCGCCGCTAGGTGTCTGATCGCAGATGCATATATAAACGAGCAAAAGATATATCCACCAGAAGCACGCCTACGTTTTACTGAAGAAGGTAACGACTCTCCTATTCTATCCGCACAGCGGTTTGTGGTGCTCAGGCGACACGATACTGAAGGCTGGGCAGAGCTTTTCGCAACCGGAGCAAATATTCATCGTTTTAGCCAAGGAGATAGAAGGCTCCCCATTGAGGATATGTTCGAAGAAGTCTTCACTGATCCAAGTGAGACTGCTGGATCAGTAGAGATATCAAGGATAGTCTCAAGGTATCCGGCAGATAGGGGAGGAGTCCAACACCTTGGTTTTGTTGCCCTTATGAAAACCTCATTTGCCCTGGCAGTGGAGGTAGGAGCAGATTACATATATGCAGCTACAGAACAATTCGTTCTAGACTCTATATCCCAATATGGGATACCGATGGAGCAACTCGGCCCGCCAAAATCAGTCCAAGAGGCTCGAGACAACCTAACTGAGCTTGTGCCTATAAGATTCAAGCTATCAGACATAGAGACAGTTAGAGGAGTCCAGGGCTCCCTAATCGAACATTATTTAAAAGGTATTGAGCTCAACCATGGGTTGGGATTATTTGACTCCACCCTACAATATACCGAGGATCTCTATGTCCCTGATTAACCTATATATAAATTAGATCTATCTATAAACAATACGATTACGCTAAACTTAAGCTCAGATAGTTTACATATATGGCTAAAGAAAACATCCAAACCAGCATAATCATCCCGGCTTATAACGAGGGCGCCATTATCGAGAGAACTCTACTGAAGATCTCAGACTATGTTGAAAATAATCTCGAACATCTAGGACCAACAGAAGTCGTCGTCATCGCCTCTGGAACAGACAATACCGCCGAACTTGCTAAGAGATTCTCCACTAAGTTCTTCAAACTGAAACTGGTTGATCCTGGCCACAAAAAGGGCAAGGGGCTAAGTGTAAGAATTGGTTTCGAAAATGCTGTTGGCGAATATCAGGTCTTTATGGATGCGGACCTTGCCACACCTCTTCATCATCTAAAAAAGACCATTCAGCTACTTAAAGACAAAAACGATGTAGTGGTCGGAGTCAGAAGGCTTAGCAAGATACATCCAGGCAGGTTAAGAACATTATTCTCTCTAGGGAGTAACTTTCTAACGAGATTGATTCTCTTCCCGACAATACGGGATACTCAATGTGGCTACAAAGGTTTTAAGAAAGAAGCTGCCAAGAAAGTCTTTAAAAGACAAAGACTCAATGGTTGGGGCTTTGACGTAGAAATGATTCAGCTAGCCAAGGAGAATAGATTAAAAATTGCCCAACAGGATATCTCCGACTGGCAAGAAGAAAGAGAGGAAGGCCTGAAGGGTGACGGACTCATGGGGGCCGGATTCAAGACCCTATCAGATGTTATATTGGTTAGAGTAGAATCTTGGGGACGTTTTGCCAATCGACACTATAAACCTATCCTCGTGCTCTCTATGATTGGCGTCTTCTTACTATCCCTACACATTGGACTTAAGCAAAGTGTCTGGTTTGACGAAGGATATTCCATTACTCTCGTAAAGAGACCTATATCAGAGCTCCTTAGACTCACATCAGTGGACGCCCATCCTCCGCTCTATTACTTAGTACTTAAGGGTTGGGCAACTGTCTTCGGTTATAGCGAAGCTGCACTGCGTTCACTCAGTGCAACGTTCGCGGCATTAAGTCTTGGAGCGATGTATCTTTTAATCAGGAAAGTCTTCCGACCATCATCAGCAGTCATATCTTTACCATTCTTAATAGTCTCTCCTTTCCTGATGCGCTATAGTTTTGAGATCAGAATGTATTCTATGGTCATGCTCATCTGCATCCTGGCTACATACGTCTTAGTCAAAGCCAAAGAATCAGATAAGCTACGCTACTGGCTGCTGTACTCAGCGTTGGTAGCCCTAGGTCTCTATTCTCTCTACATGAGCCTAGTAATCTGGC
>JAKOXJ010000065.1 GCA_029781075.1 bacterium
GATAACTCCAACTAACTCATTTTCTAACATAATCGGATGTGGAAGCTTATCGGCCCTATAACCATCAAACTCACGCTTTAATAGCTCATCAATCGCAGAGTTTATATTAAATGGGAATCCTGGTGGGCGCTTAATCCCCTTCTTTACCTCTAGCCAGAAACACCTCTCACAGTTTAAGAAAAGATCAATCTTAGATCTAGAAATCCTAAACGGTTCATCACTCTTTGGATCAAAAATCCCTCTATAACCAATCTTTTTAACTTCACTCATAACCTACAATTCTAGCATTACCAAACTTTCTATATGTGGAGTCCTTGGGAAGAAGTTATAGCCTCTGGCAAACTTTATCTTGTATCCAGCCTCTATGACTTCTTTTAAATCTCTAGCCTGAGTAACAGGGTTACAGCTGAGGTAAACAAGTTGTTTTGGCTTAATATCGCAAATAGTTTGAACAACTTTTTTATGCAATCCTGCTCGAGGTGGGTCTACTACTAAAACAGAATCATTTGCTATCTTTTCTAATGCTTCTTCACTTGCAAGATTCTCCACTGAAGAATTTTTTAAACCTAAGATATTTTCTTTAGCCATATTAGCACTATGCTCGTCCAGCTCTACAATCTCTAGCTCTCTCTCAATCTCTCCATCCGCCCTTAGAGATATCCCTATGCTTCCAACTCCACCATAAAAATCTACAATCTTTAGATCTGGCAAAAGTCGAGACTTAACTTCTTCTAAAACTTCTTCAAACATTTCGATATTAACCTGAAAGAAAGAATTAACATCATATTTCAGTTCTTTTCCCAATATCTCATCAGCAAGTTCAATATCACCTTTTCTCCATAATTCTTTAGTGATAACAGAGGCTGGAGACTTTGGATTAGAATAATAACAGACTAGACCCCTTAAGCTCTCAGGCAGATCTATCTCTTCAAATTCTTCTTTCTTCACAAATAGGGCTCCAACACACTCACCTCCGCTAGTTGGCGGAGCGGAAGATCTCAAAATCAGTGACTTTAAGTCACCTGCAAAGATCTTTTTGGAGTTCAACAGTGAGACAAGCTCCTTCCCTGCTCTATTTATAGCCTCAGAAGCCAATACAGAGCCCTCTAGCTTAATCTTCTGGCCAGAGCCACGTTTGTGTAAAGCTAAGTGCAAACCATCTTCATCACCCCAAAAGTTATACTCCATCTTATTTCTGTAACCATATTGCTCTTTTGGAACTCGCATCTCTAGGCTCTCACCCAAATCTATCCCTACTTCATGTCTAAAAGTCTGTTTCAAAAGCTCTAATTTAGCCATCTTTTCAGCATCATAAGACAGAATCTGCCAAGGGCTTGTGCTCAAATACTCGTACTCGTTTTCTGGATCTACCCTATCTGCAGACTTCTTCTTGATAGATTGAGCAATCCCCTCCAGTATTCCCTTTTTAGATTTTGTAACCAAAACATCACAAACCTCACCCGGAAGTGCCCCATAAACAAAAACTGGTTTACTATCATGATATCCAAGAGCTTGGCCGCCGTTAACCCACTTTTCTAAAGTGATACTTTCTAAAATGTAAGACTCTAATTTTTTGTTTCTTTTCTTACCCATATCCCTGTTATTATACCACTGCGCCTCCATAGTTTTGATCGAGACCCACCCCGTCCAAGTATAAGTTAAAAAGAAAAACAGTACCTGGGATCTATCAAAATTAAAGATGATTCTTTTGTTTCTCTTCTTATCTGAAGAAAAGAAAGTATAAATAAAAAAAATCCCTGTATATCCGCCAGCTGGCGGACCGGAATAAATGTTTTAGTTATTAACAACTAGAGAAAAATCAAATATTAGTATCGAACAATCAGCTGTTTGTTTTTGCGATTTTTGTTTTTATTCTAGATGGACTAAACCATCTAATAGAGAGACTTATGTGAAGTGAGAGATTTTTTTGATAGTAAGTTTAAAAACTAGAGTGCGGTCAATAACTTTGAATCTTTGCGAGCAGTTCAAAGACGAACAGTTCGATTCAAAAAATAGCCTCACCAGATTTAAACTCACCGATGTACTAAGGGCTTTTAAGGTGGTTTCCTTCAGACCCCACCGCCGATTGCTCGGTAGCAATATTCGATTAGTTTTTTTTCCTAGCTGTTAATGTTCTTGGGGGATCCGAGTCGCCAATACTGGCCAACTCGAACCGCCACTATGTTTTGCTGAATCTCAGCAAAACCAAGCAAATCAGAATCTAACGTGATTCTACCTTGCTTATTGTCTGGCACCACTTCTTTTTTCCCCATCCGAAATCTTACATTAAGATCCGCAATCCTTTCATCCAGGATATCGCCCTTCAGTCTAGACTCCACATCTTGCTGCCAAACTTCTTTAGGGTAAGCATGCAGATAGGTACCAAAGCCTCGTGTAACTACAATCCCTTCCGCAAACTCATCCCTTACCTCCGTAGGTAAAGTTAAACGATTCTTATCGTCAAGTTTCCGGGCGAAGTAATCCACTTTGGCCATTTTAAATTACGTGGGAGTTTTTGTTTTTGTATCTGATAACCAACGTAAGCTTTGTGCTTAAATTGCGGCTACCCACATCTACCCACTAATCTCAATATACTACCCACACTTACCCACATACAAGTGGTAAGAACAATTTAGTTTAATAAAACTGACTCTTAGCTGCTCTAACAGTGGTAATAATTTCCACCTGTGCAAAACTTATCCACAGCATGTGCACAAAACCCTACTTCAATCTATCGACTTCTTTAGCTGCCGTCACTGGCTCACTCCTAGGTCCTGGGTTACAAATCCTTTGGATAATGCCAGCAAACCACTTGGCACTTGGCCGCACTTTTCTTTCACCAGTCTCCCTATTAACAGATATTAAGCCAAACTTTGGCCAATGACCTTCGGCCCATTCAAAATTATCCATTAGTGACCAATGGATATAGCCCACAAGATTCACTCCTCTCTTTTTTAACTTAATAATCTCCTTAAGAGTTTCGCCAATCCACCACTTTCTATATTTATCGGTAGAATCTGCCACTCCGTTTTCAGTAATAATTACTGGCTTTTTGTACCTGCACCAGATTCCATGTACTGCGTTAGAGATTCTGGCTGGCTCCATGCTCCAACCAAGGTCGCTTCGGTTTTTATCTGGGTTTTTTCCGAACATCCCAAAGCCATAATGTCTGTCTGCAAAATAGTAATTAACCCCAACAAAATCAAGATATTTCTTGATTCTATCCAAGAAAAAGAAGTTGCTGACATAATTCATAACTTTCACATTTATTCTGGTAGATAGCTTTGAATCACCTCTGTAAAAATCAGCCACGTTATGAGCTATCCCAATCTTATAATCTTGTCTAAATTTAAGTAAAACTTTAGCTGCTTTTCTATGCGCATGAATTAGATTAAAAACAACTCTGGTATATTTCAACCAACTCTCTTCTTGAGGAGGCCACTTGCCATCCCTAAAAGAATAGAAGGCATAGACCATTGGCTCATTCAGAATAGCCACATACGTAAAATCATTGCCAAAGGCTTTGGTCACAACCTCTACAAAGCGTTCAAAATATTTAATGTTAGAGCGTTTCAAAAAACCACCTTTACGCTCGAACCATTTTGGAGTCGTCCAGTGCCAAAGAGTTACAACTGGGGTTATGCCTTGTCTCTTTAGCTCGTTAAAGTAAGCCTTGTAGTACCTAAGAGCAGTCTTATTAAACTCCCCTTCTACCGGCTCAATCCTGCTCCATTCGATACTAAATCTCAGAGTGTTCAAATTTAGAGATCTAAGTGTTTCAAAATCTTGCTTAAAATACTTTTTATGTTCAGCTGCCCTTCCAGAGACATAATTTCTAGGGTCAGTGGCCAAAGTCTTAATCTTTGGCCAGTTCGGTAAATAACCATATTTGTTAGAAGCCAACTTTGCTAAATGAGTTGCACTAGCTAATTCCCACTCTGTCCAATTGTTATCATTACCACCTTCTACCTGATGAGCCGAGATACCAGCCCCCCATAGAAAATCTTCCTCAAACAAACTCTTCTTCATAGTAAATTTACTACGTATCTATACCAAATCTTATCCTTAGAGATTCTATCTTTCTAGCAAGAGTCCTCTCCATGTCTAGGCTGAACTCACTAGACTGATGTTCAGCACATACCATAAGAACACCGGCTGCATTAAGAGCCCTTGATTTAAGTTTATTAACAGCAACAGCCCTCTCTCTTTCATGATCAAGACCATGCACTGCATCAGAAAGTTCACCTGACGCCATAATCCACGAAGTGTGTGATACACCCAAAGTAGAATACCTATCAAAGAAAGCTTGAGGAACGATAAAGCCACTACCGCCCAAGATAGCCAATCCAGACTCCGTCCACCTAGATATCCTTAGGGCATAAGATATAGCATCAGGAAGCAAGTCATCCTCTACCACCCCCCTATCATTAAAGTCTTTTCTTATTAGGTCTCTAGACAGATGTATAGCAACATGCTTTAAATTTGGCTCAAGGCCCAAAAACTCATGCTCCCACCCCCCCTGATCGATATCATATGTATTTAGAGCATCATTCATCCTCGCCAGCGCGGCTCTGTCTACCATAACTTACAGCTCCTCGATCTTCACTCTAACCTGCTCCATTGTATCTCTATCTCGAACAGTCACAGTGCCATCTTCTAAGGTCTGGAAATCAACCGTAATGCACTTTGGTACACCGATCTCATCTGCCCTTCGATATCTTTTACCGATATTACCGTTATCATCATATTCACACATCTTATCTTGAGAGAGCTTTTCAAAAACCTCTTTAGCCTTTTCTACTAATTCTGGCTTATTGCGAAGAAGTGGTGAGACAACAGCTTTAATTGGGGCAAGCTCTTCTTTGAACTTCAAGACTGTTCTTTTCTCTCCATTAACTTCCTCCTCGACGTAAGCATCAGAGAGTACTGCCAAGAACACTCTACCCGTACCCGCAGAAGTTTCTACTACCCAAGGAATGTATTTATCACCAACTCGCGGATCAGTATAAGTTAAGTCTGTACCAGAAAACTTTTGATGCTGAGAAAGATCGTAATCAGTTCTATCATGAATACCCTCAATCTCATCGAAACCCCAAGTCGGGAAGTTATACTCAATATCCCAAGCTTCTTTACAGTAGAAAACTAAGTTCTCATGCTGCTTCCATCTCAAGTTTTCTTCTTTTACTCCTAAACTTAAGTACCACTTCCAACGATCTTCTTTAGCTTTTTCGTAGTTCTCTTTGTTTTCATTAGGGCGAATGAATAACTGAGTGTCCATTTGCTCAAGCTCTCGAGTTCTAAATAAGAAGTTTCTAGGAGAGATCTCATTTCTAAATGCTTTACCAATTTGCGCTACACCAAACGGAACCTGCATCCTTGTAGTATCCGTAATGTTTTTAAAGTTAAGATAAATACCCTGGCAAGCCTCACCTGGCAGATAAACTGGACGCTCACCTGTATCTGTAAAATCCCCTAGGTTAGACTTAACTAGAAGATTAAACGCTTTGACATTAGAGAAATCCTTCTTGCCACAATTTGGGCATTTAATCTTATCTCTATTCTCATCAAAAAGCTTATTCAGCTCATCTTCGCTCATCTTCTCATCAGCCGTAACACCAACTTTTTCGAGTTCTTTATCAACTCTAATTCTTGCATTACAATTCTTACACTCGGCAAGTGGATCAGAAAAACCAGAAGTGTGACCAGAAGCGTCCCAGACTTTAGGATTCTTAAACATCGCAGAATCCAAACCAACATAGTTCGGCTTAAGTTGAACATTAGCCTTCCACCAGGCCTTTTTGATATTGTTCAGAAGCTCAACACCGTAAGGACCGAAGTCATAAAGACCCGCCTCACCACCGTAAATCTCAGAACCTGGATACACAAAACCTCGCCTCTTACACAAAGAGACGATGTCTTCCATACTGTATTTGCTATCCGCCATAATACCTAAAGATTATAACAGAGAAAGATTAAGTCTAGGTTAATTATCTAGAGATTGTGCAAGAATAAGCTGAGCTACATGACGCTTTGCAAAAGCCGGTGCTGGTATTCTAGTTAGAGCAGTTGCTACCTCAGCCACTTTCGTAAATTTATCGACTGTAGCAATTCGTTCACCTTCGCTCATCTCTCTATTCGGAAAAAATACTCCGTAAACACTCTCTGAGAATTGGCAATTATTAGAGGCCTGTGCGGCAAGTCTTTTAGCATTGGACCTATCAACCCTATCACCAGTTGCTAGAACCATCGCCAGCTGACCATCAAATATTACCTCGTATTGATCTGGCTTATCACTATCCCTATCTTCTGGGTCAGGGTCAGGCATAAAAGTTTCATTAGCTACAAGCGCCCAGTGAAGAGCATCATCCCATTCCTTTTTAATAGCGAGAGCTATTGCCAAGCGCGAAGAGCTAGCAAAAGCTTCACGAGCATAAACCAAATTATGACTACCGTGATCAGGGTTACCACAAAGCAAATCGCCAAAGTCAGGCATCATCAAATTAAGACAAGTGGCAGATAGGGTCATGTCGCCCATACCCTCTTCTCCTCCGCTTTCTTTAAATAAATTCCATCCGGAGTTACGAAAGTTAATTGCATCCCTAATCTCTTCAGGCATTTGTGCATAATAATTAGCTTCGTACTCAGGAATTTCAAAATCACTCATATTAATAGTTATTATACAACTTTTTATAGTAAATCTCTACTCGCTGCTTCGAGTTCTTTATATACATTAAGTGCCAGCAGCTGAATTCCTTTAAGCTTGCTAAGTTGGGCAGGAGTCTTACCCTCTTCCATGAGCCTAAGGACTTTAATGGCACTAGCATCGACAACTCCACCATCTTTTGGCATCAGCCTCGCTGTTCCAACCGCAAAAGTATAAGTTTGCGTTTCAAATAGCTCTTTTAATTCACCATCTCTGTAAAGCTCCAATTTAGAACCAGAAAGATCAAGAAGCTTAACCAACCACCATAGTTTAATCAGATTAAAATCGATATTCTCATCATTCAGGCTCTCGAGCAGATTCTTTAAAGTTAAGTAATAATTCTCATCATCAGTTTCATCTGGAGTAACTTTTTTTAGATACTTCATGCAATCATAAGCAAACAACATTCGCTCGAGATTCTTAGCAATATCGCCGAAATGTTCAATCAATTTAGTTT
>JAKOXJ010000088.1 GCA_029781075.1 bacterium
AGCTTTGTTGGCTTGACCTTCTTTTTGATGGTAGTCGCCTTCATACTGCTATTTATCTTTAGTCTTAGACTTCTTCTTATTGGCTCTATGCTCTTTTAGACTACTACGAGCGGCTAGTAGATTTGTTTTAAGCCTAGCTCTCTTTTCTTTAGTACTGGCTATATGCCAAAGACCAGGTATCAAAGAAGCCAAGATTATACCTACAATAATTATCTCAAAATAATGATGGACCCAGTTAATGCTACCAAAATAATAGCCAATTAGGGCCACACCCCCGCCCCATAGCACACCACCGAGGACATTATATCTAATGAAACTTCGATAGTGCATATCACTCATGCCAGCCACCATAGGCACAAAGCTCCTTACAGCCGGAACAAATCTAGCTAAAACAATCGTCTTTCCACCATGCTTTTCATAAAATTCTTCCGCCTCTTTTAAATAACCCATTTTAACCACAAAGCTATTCTTGTTATTCTTAATCTTCTTCCCAGTAGTAGTCCCAATTGCATAACCAGCACTATCGCCGACAATCGCTGCTGATATACAAACGATTAAAAGAGGAACTATCCCAAAATAATTACCCCCGGCTGCTAGTATTCCAGCCGTAAGAATCAAACTATCACCGGGCAGGAAGAATCCAAAAAGAAGTCCTGATTCCGCAAATAAGATGAGCCAAATACCCAGGAGACCGACAGTACTTACAAGTTGATTAAGATCCATATAAATTAAGATTCTAGCATAAGAGCAAGTCTAGCTTAGTCTAGCTTAGCCTAAATACTCCTCTTTTTGATAGACTTAGAAGCATAAGCATTAAATAAATAACGTGGAACCTATAAACAATAATCCCTCTACTGGCACGCAAGAAGCAGAGATGACTCTCACACCAGCATCTTTGAGCCAAGTCACCCTTTCTAACAATCAAGACAACCAAGTAGAAGCCTCCATAGAGACTACAAATACTGGAGATGAAGATACTAATGCCCAGATAATCGAAAGGCTCAAGGAGCAGCGAGATCAACTTAGAGGCATAGATGACTTAAGCCTGGGAGAGAAACCAAAAAAATCGAAGTTAAAGAAGCTGCTCATACTAGTACTAATACTAGGAGCCTCAATAGCTCTATATATATTTATTATTAAATCTAGTGCTAATAATCCCATAACGCTGGTCTCAACTTCTCAAAAGAACTTTGTCATGCCCTCTAATCTAGCCTCAAAAACATCCGAAGAAAAACAAGCCCTAAACATAATCGCTCTGGCCAGACAAAACAAGGCAGACGATTTAATTAATACATATCTAAATAAAGCCCAGCTCGGTCAGTCAGAAACAGACTTCAAGGCACTCGTAGCATCTTACAGCTCATCAGCAGATGGAGAACAGGTAGAATTAATAGAAAAAAAGGTTGGCAAAGTAGATTTTGCCTCAACCGGAGAGAGCAGTGCCATAGCTGATACGACTTCAGAATTTGAGGCAGCATCTTTAGTCTACAAATCCAGCTATTACAAACACACTAACAATTTATATTTAAAAATAAACCTATACAAACCAGATCCAACAGTTGATAACTGGAAGATGTACAGTTTTGAGTTCAAATCTGGAGACCAAACCTCACCCCTTAAGGCAGAGGTTAACATACCTACCTAAAGATATATCCACAGTTTTGCTTGCAAACTCAGTAAGGCAATGCTACCCTTAAGCTCATAGGTTTAAGTTGTGAGAGACTATAGAGCCCAAAAAGAGTACTAGACGATACCAAAATAAATCGTTTGTATTTTTGTTGAAATCAAAAATTAAACCACAAACAAAATAAAGGACAAATAAAAAATGAGCAACCTAGATGAAAAACAAATAAAAAGGCTTCGGAACCTTATCAAAGAAGCAGAGATGAATCTCCTGGCTGCAAAAGAGCTCCTAGTTAGCTTAGTCGGAGACGGAGAAGAGCTAAGCCATACTGCACCCCGAGCAGAGCCAGCAGACGGCGAAACAGTAGTCGAGGGTGTATTTGACGGACAGAACATGATTGGCTATAACAGCAAGATCTACCCGGTGCAAGCTAACTACGCCAGTAAATCACACTTAGTCCAGGGAGATGTCCTAAAACTCACCATTGTTGACGGTGGTAAATTCCTATTTAAACAGATCGGACCAGTTACTAGAAAACAGCTTATTGCCACGATCACCCAAAGAGATGGGAACTATTATGCTCAGGCCGAGAGTAAAGAATACAAAATACTGCTCGCAAGTGTCACCCACTTTAAGTTGAGCGTCGGAGATCAGGCCACTATTGTCGTACCAGAAGAAAATCCGGAAGCAGAGTGGGCCGCAGTCGAAGCCCCGCTATAAAGCTATAGTGTTATACTAAAGCTAAATAAAAAAACATAATCAACATGACCGACCTTAACCAACCAGTAAACATCGTCCTCCAAATAACCAAACTAGACCTACTTAAATTTGTCGTTCCTACTGTCTCAGCATTCGTCATTGGTATACTCTCTACACCTCTTATCATGAAATACTTTTTAGTTAAGTATGATATTAGAAAGAAGAAGAGTGTCGCCACCACAGTAGATGGTAAGGCCGCCCCGCTTACAGCGAGTGTGGATCAAGACGAGAAGAAGATCCTATACCGTATGGGGGGTCTTGTAATGCTAACTGGGCTATTAACCACAGCCCTAGGGATATGGCTAATAGCAGAAGTTACAAAAAATCCGACCTTCGTAAAACTAGACTTTATTAGCAGGAATCAAACCTGGTTGCCATTATTCGGACTTCTAGTCGGAGCAATAGTAGGCGGACTAGACGAACTCCTGGTCTGCGGGAAACTAAAAGGAAAGTTTGGAAGATCTCTTGGCTCTGGTCTGGCCCTTAGATACCGTATCGGAGCCGTTGGCCTAGTCGGAGTTCTCTGTGGATGGTGGATGGCTGTCAAACAAGACCTAAGCTCTCTACATGTACCTTTTTTTGGCAATTATAATATCCCGGTCCTTGCATTCATTCTTTTATTTGTCCTAGTCGTTACCGTAACTTATTCTGGGACAATTATTGATGGGGTTGATGGTCTATCGGCAGGAGTATTTAGCTCCATATTAATGGCCCTTGGCTTTATTGCCGTAACCCAAAGTAAATTTGATGTTGCCACTCTATGTTTTGCAACTGTTGGAGCACTCTTTGCCTTCTTATGGTTTAATATCCCACCAGCCAGGTTCATGCTCTCAGAAGTCGGTAGTATGGCCCTAACCGTTATGATAGCGATCATTGCCTTTGTGACGGACTCAGTTTTTGTCTTACCGATAATTGCAGCACTTCTTTATCTAACAACCCTTTCTGTAGTTCTTCAGCTACTATCTAAAAAGTTTAGAGGAAAAAAAATCTTTATTGTCGCCCCATACCACACTCATCTACAGCTAAAGGGTTGGCCAAAATACAAAGTAACTATGCGCTACTGGGTCCTAAGCGTCATGTTCGCCTCAACCGGCCTTGCAATCTACCTACTTGGAGGCCACTTTAGATAATAAATTACCTTACTTCACTAAAGAACTGAGACACGACATCTTTATCTCCAGCAGTAATTTCTCTTGCTACATCAGCAGTTACAATTTTAAGATGACTACTAGCACCCATTAAACTAACTGTTTGATCACCACTATGTGTACGAATGCCCTCTGGTATAACAATTCTATACTGTGCATCAATTGAAATCTGATTGGCAGATCTTTCTAAAACACCTTTGATCTCCCAATCGGAAACCTGGGCTAATATCGCCTTCATATTCCCCTCAGGAAAAAGCATTGCGCATGAGTGCTGGCCAAGCCTACCGGCCATTACAAATGCAGAACCGCTAAAAGACGGTTTCCATAGAGCAGGTAGAGCTAACCTGCCTGACGTTTCAGGCTTAACCTCGAGACTTCCAAGAAGCATTTCAGGAAGCAAAAAATCTTGTCCAGACAAATGTGTCAAAAAACTTTCCATATAGTCATATTATACAATAACATATACTCTTTTGGCAAAGTAATATTACTAACAGTCTGAGTTAAAATACATTCTCACTGCTATACTTAAATACAGATTAAAAGAGATTTAAATTTCATAAAAGATATCTAACCAAGTCTTTATGAAGAGGGTAATAAGGCGTGTCTCAAGCTCTATACAGAAAATACAGATCTAAAAGTCTAAAAGAGGTAGTCGGCCAACAATATATTGTTGAGGTTCTATCCAACGCCCTTAAACAAGATAAGATATCCCATGCATACTTATTTACAGGACCTAGGGGAGTAGGTAAAACATCAATTGCCAGAATCTTTGCTCACGAAATAAACAAGACAGAATACCAGTCTGAAAAAACCCATTTAGACATTATAGAAATCGATGCTGCCAGTAATAGCGGAGTAGATGATATGCGCGATCTTAGAGAAAAGATCAACTCTGCACCAGCAGGATTAAAGTACAAGGTCTATATTATCGACGAAGTCCACATGCTAAGTGGAGCAAGCTTTGCCGCGCTCCTAAAAACAATAGAAGAACCACCGTCCCATGCTGTATTTATTCTAGCCACGACTGACGCTCATAAAGTACCAGCGACAATCTTGAGCCGAGTTCAGAAGTTTTACTTTAAACCGATTGAGCAAGAAGAGGTAGCAAAACATCTAGAGAACATCTGTAATAAAGAAAAGATTACTTTTGAGAAAGAGGCTATAAAAACTATTGCCGAAAGCTCCGAAGGGAGTATGCGCGACGCGCTAAGCCTCTTAGACCAAGTATCCTCAGGCAATAAGTCTGTTACTCTGCAAAACGTCCAGTCTTCTTTAGGACTTTCTGCAGACAAAAACTTGCAGGACCTTTGCAAGCTAGTAGAAACTGGCGAGACCAGTCTAATCCCAGATGCTTTGTCTAAAACAATTGAGTCAGGAGCCGACCCTAGAGCTCTAGGACTACAGATATACAATGCGCTTAAATCAAAACAGAGCACCTTCCAGGAGCTACAAGTACTTAGTGAACTCCTCACTCTCGGTTCATTAACAAAACAAAACCTCGGACTAGAGATAACCCTCCTTAAACTAAGCAGCCTAAAAGATAAGCCAAGCCCAGAAGAAGTTGAAGTTGAGAAAAATAAAGCTCCAGTTCCAGCTCTCGTAGAGACAGAATCTTTGGTTGAAGATAAACTAACAGTCAGCAATAAAGAGATCAAAAAGATATCAAAGAAGTCAGAACAAAAGGATAGAACAAAAGATGACGCTCCTACAGAAAAAATAACTTTAAGAAACTTTTCCGAGAAGTGGTCTGACATACTAGATGATATCGCAAGAAAAAGCCCCGGACTTAAGGCAGTATTAAAACCAGCTAGCTATAAATTAACAGAAAAAACTTATACTCTAGAGCTGAAATTCGTCTATCCAGTCCACTTAAAGATATTCTCTGAGAATAAGAATAAACAGATTTTTAGAGAAGCCTTTAGTACAGAGGGCCTAAAGATGCCCAACCTAGAAACCAGTCTTTCCGATAAAAAAATAAAAAGATCAAAAAATACCCGAAGTGAAGATAACAATAAGGGCAGTAAAGAGGCAGATATTTCTGATATTATTGGCTTAATGGGTGGAGGAGAGACTGTCCAAATTTAAGGTTCTTATAGCTACAAGATGGCCGAAAAAAAACTACAAAAACTACCGCCACAGAATCTCGATGCCGAGCGCAGTTTACTTGGTAGCGTCCTAATTAGCCAAGATGCTTTCTTCAAGATCGTTGATATCGTAAAGCCAGAAGACTTTTATGAGAACAATCATAAGCTCATATTCGCAGCAATCATTAAGCTTACCGAAGAACAAAAGCCAGTTGACCTAGTAAGCCTAACAAACGCTCTTTCAGAAAGAGGAGAGTTAGATACAGTTGGGGGAAGTAGTTATATAGCTGAACTCACAACATCTGTAGCAACAGCGTCACATGCCAAGCATTATGCAGAAATTATCGCCGAGAAATCCCTAAGAAGGAGGTTGATATCCGCCAGCGAGGACATAGTCGAACTTAGCTATGATGAAGCGGACAGTGATACCCACAGCATTCTAGACGCTGCCGAACAGAAAATATTTAATGTTGCAAAGAACTCAGTAAAATCTGATCTTATTAGTATCGAGACAATATTGACTGAACAATTCGACAAACTCGAGCTACTTCATCAACAAGGAGGAAAACTTGCTGGTATCCCTACCGGATTCATTGATATAGACAGGAAACTAGCCGGTCTAAATAGATCCGATCTGATAATAATAGCCGCCCGTCCGGCGATGGGTAAGACCACTCTGGCATTAAATATTGCTCATAATATCGCCATAGACGAAAACCTCCCAGTCCTCTTTTTCAGCCTTGAGATGAGCAAAGAACAGCTAGTAGATAAGATGCTGTCGACAGAATCTGGCGTCGACAACTCAAAGCTTAGAACTGGAGATCTAACAGACGAAGATTTCGAAAATCTATCTCATGCCTGGGGGGCCCTAGGTGAAGCAAATATGTATATTGATGATACGCCCGGTATTACAGTAACCGAGATGCGAGCCAAAGCCAGAAGACTTAGTTACAAACAAAAGCCAGGCCTAATTGTTGTAGATTATCTCCAGCTAATGAGCGGGACCGGTAGAGATCTTGGAAACCGCGTCCAAGAAGTATCCGAGATAAGCCGTGGCTTAAAGCTTCTCGCCCGTGAGCTTGATGTTCCAGTAATCGCTCTCTCACAGCTATCACGTAGTGTAGAGACTAGACATCCTCAGATCCCTCAACTATCAGACCTGAGGGAGTCTGGTTCAATCGAACAAGATGCCGATATCGTATCATTCCTGTATAGGGAAGAGTACTACAACCCTGAGACAGAAAAGAAGCATATTACAGATCTAATAATTGCTAAGTTCCGTAACGGACCTACAGGCAAAGTAGAGCTTTATTTTAAGCCAGATAACCAGAAGTTTATGAACCTCGATCGTGGTCACCGTGAGTAATCTACTGTTCTATTGATCCATCTGTTATATAATAAGTATAAGCAAAAACAGCATATGGACCCAACGAAAAAAATTGGAAGTAAGGTAAGTTCTAAGATTAAGAACTTACTAAACAGAACTGGCTTTAATGATAAAACCTTAAAAATAATCTTCCTTGTTGG
>JAKOXJ010000006.1 GCA_029781075.1 bacterium
TACACCATCAACTCTTACTCTAGCGAAACCTTTCTTTAAGTATTCCTCTGAAATATGCTGGAACTCACCCTTTTTCTGAGATACAATCGGAGCTAAAATCAATGCCTTAAGCTCGCCTAGCCTTAAGATCTCATCAACCATATCCTGTTGAGTTAGTTGAGTAATCTGTTTATCACAAATAGGGCAGTGAGGAACGCCAATTCTCGCATACAATAATCTTAGATAATCGTAGATCTCCGTAACAGTTGCTACTGTAGATCTAGGGTTCCTACTAGTAGTCTTCTGATCAATACTAATCGCAGGAGAAAGACCTGTGATACTATCGACGTCAGGCTTTTCGACCATACCCAAAAACTGTCTTGCGTAAGAACTAAGGCTCTCTACATATCGTCGTTGACCCTCGGCAAAAATGGTATCAAAAGCCAAAGAACTCTTTCCGCTACCACTAAGTCCAGTGATAACTACCAGTTTATTCTTTGGGATAACAACATCGATGTCTTTTAAATTATTCTCCCTGGCGCCCTTTACAATGATCTCCTCGCTCATATCATTCTTATTATACACTCAATACAAGTTATGATCTATTGCACTAAACTTGAAACCACAGCGGTTTTAGATTAAACTTAAGCTTAATAGTAAAACTTTAAACTTTGTTTATGGATCCTTTAGGAAATCAACCATCACAGGCTCAACCAACACCACAGCAAGCACCAGTAAGCCCACCTCCAACTCCACTTGTTCAACAACCAGTAGTTTCTCCAGAACCTACGCGTCCAGCTCCAGTATCACAGGACATTGCACCTCAACCAGAGAGGCCAGTGGAGGCATGGCCACCAGCAGGAACTCCAGCTGCGCAAGAAGCAGCACAGATATCTCAGAACCCTGCACCACAACCGCAACAACCCGGAGCACCTAAACCTTTAGAGACTCAAAATATTGGCACACAAGTGGCAGAAGTAACAGGTGCAATTCCTGTAGTGACTCCAGCATCCACGTCTACTCCCGGAGGAATTGATGGCTTTGTTAGTCCTGCAGCCAAAGAGATTAAGGACTCAATCTCAGCCAATCAACCTTCAGGACAGGAAGGGCCGATGTCTGATCAACAAGCAGATAAACTCTTCCAAGAAGAGCCTGCCACAAAAGACAAAAAGAAGCACTCTAAGCTAAAGAAAGTTATGCTTTCTTTTATAGTATTATTAATAACTGGTCTAGGAGCTACAGCAGGATACGTCTACCTGTTTGGTAATAAAGCTGCTCAAAACTATTCAAATTCTAGCTCCACATCTACCTACAAAGAAGCATTTGGACAGATACAAACTGCCCTTAGCGCCAACCCCGTAGATACTGCAGAACTGCAAGCAGGCTTTAATAAATTAAAAGTTGCCCAAAATAACTCATCCAAGCTCTCACCAGTCGTCTTAGGACGGCTAAACCCAAATTACAAGAAAGCCCAAGAATCAGTTTCAGCTGAGGCAGAATATCAGGCCAAAGTAAAAGATTATCAAGAGAAATATGCGGATTATACTGACTACCTTGGAGCTGTTTCGGGCTCACTAACCGTTATATCTGATCTGGGTAAACTCTCGAGTGTTGATCTAACCAAAACCACAGCCGAACAGCTAAATACAAGTCTTTCTGCACTACTCAGCTCGTGCAATGAGTCCGTTAAGACTATTACGACTGTTACTAAGCCTAAAGATCTATCGGACAGTACCATAGCTCTTCAGAAGAATCTTATCAGCATATGTACAGAATCGATAGATTCGCTAGAGGACGGTGTCATTGTACTTGTGACTGGCAAAACA
>JAKOXJ010000004.1 GCA_029781075.1 bacterium
TATAAAGCTGGCTGAAAATCCATTGAGTCCACTTATAATAGATCGGCTGCGACGAATCTATTTCTTTAGTCCAGTCTACTCCCCATCCCATGGCTTTGTATTGTTGCTGGTAATATGCGATACATTGAGGAATACTTTCTTGAGGGGAGACTCCAATTTTAATGGCATAGTTCTCTGCAGGTAGGCCGAAGGAGTCCCAACCAACAGGATTAAAGCTCTCGTAGCCATTTTGCCTTTTATAACGAGCTAGGATATCTGGGATAGTGAAAGTATAGGCATGTCCAACGTGAATACCATTACCACTCGGGTAGTTAAACATTCCGCTGGCCATATATTTAGGCTTTTTGCTATCTAGGTCTGCAACGTATGTTTTATTCTCTATCCACCACTTTTGCCATTTTGGCTCGATTTCTTTTGGGTTATATTTCTTCATTTTCTGATTTACTTTTCTTTATAGGTTAATTTTAAGGTTTTAAGGACGCCAGAAAATAATCTGACTTAGATTTAAGCCAGCAGGAGATAACGAGTTTTAACAATACTCTTCAACATAAAGACTATTTTATCATATTCTACGCCTGTTCATTAACAATATAACTCTTGCTTTTAAGTATTAAAAAGCTTAAGTTAATAAGTAGGCAAATTCCCGTTTAATATTTCCAGAAAGGTTCCCGTTTATGCCAAGCCTATTTAAGAAGATTAGTCTTCTACTACTTGCAAACTTGATAATAAGCCTATTAGCTCCTGCTTTTGCGGGAGCTTCATCAACTTCCCTCGTCTTAATCACAGAATTACAAACAGGGCAGGGGAGTAATGAGTTTGTTGAGATAGAAAATACTTCAGATTCTACGATCGACTTAAAAACTTGGAAGTTGCAATATCACTCTAGTACCTCAACAAGCTGGACAAGCAAAACACTTACATTCTTAAGCCCGACAATAACTAGTTTTAAATCGGGTGATCGAGCCCTATTCTTGGCCTCAGGTTATACCCCGGCAGGTACCAACCCAATAGCCACTTTTGCCAGCGGCTTTTCTGATACAGGTGGCGTGATTAGGATAGTCCCTACAAACCTTGATGAAAACCTGGGAGACAAGTTGACCTGGGGAGCAACCGATCTGCCAACTTGTTTGATAGCTCCAAAGCATATAGATGGCCAAAGTTTAAAAAGATATCCATCTGGGGATGGAGTAATAGTCGATTCTTCAACCCCTGGTAAGGACTTTTATGTCAGTAACTCGCCCAGTCCGGACTCTATAGATACTCAAGACCCCTTCTCTATAGATGAAGTAGTAAATTACTGCGGTAAGCCAGATCCAAGTGCGAGTCCAGATATATTGGCTCCAGGCGCACCAGATAACCCCGGAGCTGCACCGTCACCCGTTTATCAAAGAATAGAGATAACAGAGTTATTTCCAGACCCTGTCTCACCACAAACAGACGAAAATGATGAGTATATAGAATTATTCAACCCGAACCTAGAGGCTGTTAACTTATCTGGATATAAACTTCAAACTGGGATGAATTCAACTTATTCATACACTTTTGGGGATGTTAATCTTCAACCTGGAGAATACTACGCAGTCAGTAGGAAAGACTCCAAGTTAACACTTTCAAATACCTCTTCTAAGGCCCGGCTACTCAATCCAAATGACGAGGTGGTGTCAGAAACAGAAGCCTATGACCAAACTAACCCAGCAGAATCTTGGCAGTTTTATAATGGTACTTGGCAATGGTCATCAACGCCAACACCTTCATCTGTTAATTTGCAGTTAAGTGCCGACTCAAGCTCAACTGTAGCAAGTAAGGTAACATCTAAGCCGGCCAGCAAGACCACCAAGCCAAAGGCTGCGAAGAAAACTACTAGTAAGAAGGCAGCCGTTACTAAAAAACCTACCACAGATAAAAAAGAAGCATCTTCTAGTGCCTTTACCTATACAGACGATATGGGGAACACTAAGCTTCAACCTTATATTTTGTGGGGAGCAGGTATCCTGTTATTCGGCTATGGTTTATGGGAGTATAGATGGGATCTTTTAGCTTTATTGAAGCGAGATGGTAAGAATATAGCTTAGAATGTACTTCTAGGGCTATAATCTTGAAAAACCAACGAGTTATTATAAAAAGATAATTATTAAGGATAGTTTATGGCAGATCAGTTAGTAAATCAGCAGAGTGAAGTTGTTAATAAAACAAAAGGTAAGTTTAGTCTTTTCTCTAAAACAAGATTCTACGTTTTTGAGTATACAGTTCTTCAATTAGCTGTTTTGTTCCTCGGTTCTTCATTTGCGACAGTAATTTTCATTCTATTTGGAACAATAAGTGGTCAGAGTACGATTTCGTCTAGTATAGAAAGTTTAGTTTGGGTTTTTGGCCTTTGCTTAGTTCTAGTGCCTTTAATAACTGTCCTTTATGCTAGAACTAGCGCAGAGGAGGCTTTACATCCAGCTAGGCATAATCAGACCCCTAGAAAGTTTGTCTTTTACACCATGCTAGTCATCTCTACAATTTCAGCCCTTGGCTTCTTAATAGCCTCAGTCTATACCGTATCGAGAGTGGCTTTTGGACTATCTGGATCAGAACTAATTACTCAGGTCACATTGCCAAGTTTAGTCATGTTTGGCCTAACAATGTACTACATCTTAGCAATACAAAAGAACTTCGCACCATCTAAGAAGCTCAGAAAGATTAACATACTTAGTATAGCCATCGTCGGGACTCTGGTAATCCTAAGTATCTTAGTTGCTGCAAGCATCAATAGTTCAGCCAATAGGTCTGATCAACAGATAACAAGTGATCTTAACGCAGCTAAGAAGTCTATAGACGCATACTTCCAAGACAACAATAAGTTGCCAGTAAATATTTCAGCTACCAACCTAAACGCTGGTGTAAAAAGTCAGTTTGAAGTTGGTAAGTATAAGTATGAGGTTACTCAAGATGGTTTGGACTATGGCAATGTACAGGCTGAAGATAGTAGCTCCTCTTCTGTATCTTATCTTTCGACATCTTCTCAATATCGGCTTTGTGCCACATTTAGTGCCAGTAAGGGTTACTACAACGACTATTCCTACGGTTCCTATTCTGGAGACTTAAACAACCACAAAAAAGGCTACCAGTGCCTAACTCACTACGCCTACTAATAGGACAAGTACTTATTTTGTTTAAGATTTTCTCTGCCTCAGAGCTTCATATAAACAAACTATACTGCTTACCGAAATGTTTAAAGAATCTGCTGCCCCTGACATCGGTAGCTTAACTAACTCATCACTTTCTTTCATCCAAACATCTGTTAAGCCATATTGCTCTGCACCTGCCACGATAGCGATAGGCCCACTAGTCTTAAAGTTAACGTCCCAGTAGATATTCTCTGTGTGTGGGGTGGTACTAAAGATCCTTATACCTTTTTCTTTTAGCCAAGTAATAGTTTGCTTAGCATCTTTTGCGACAGCCACTGGAGTGGAGAAGAGCGCACCAGTAGAAGCTCTGACAACATTCGGGTTAAATATATCTGTCACAGGGTCACAGACTATTAGTCCGTCCACACCAGTAGCATCACAGCCCCTTAAAAGAGTTCCCAGATTGCCAGGTTTCTCAATTTGCTCAACTACCAGTAAAACGGAACTGTCATTAATCTTAATATTGTTCAAATCTACATCGGGCTGCTTGGCAACAGATATAAAACCATCTGGCCTATCTCGGTAACTTAGTTTCTTAAAAGTGTTCTTTGCGACTTCGATAAGTTCCGCACCAGAGTTACCAATCTTCTCAATAAGCTCATCGTTGGCATCCTTCAAAAACCACTCAGGGCAAAAGAATAACTTCTCAATTTTAATACCAGCCTCAAAAGCCCTAAGATTTTCTCTATAACCCTCAATGACGAATAATCTAGATTCATCACGAGCTCGCTTTTTAAGCTGAAGTTTTACCACTTCTTTTACGAGAGTATTATCAGTACTAGTTATAAATTTAATCTCAGCGTTTAGCATCTATTTACTATCTTTGTCTCGAGGAGAAACTGTTCGAATAGAAATCGTCCTTGAGAACCAATTATTTGGAGCGCTCTTCTTAGCCTTCACCAAGTTCCCACTACTTATAAAATCATTGAACAATAGCTGTAGACATCCGGCTACCGGCAGAGCAACGAAAGCTGCAAAGAATCCACCCAACGAAGCTCCCAGCATAACAACCATCAGAACTATCAGAGGGCTCATACTCACCGCCCTACTCTGGATCTTCGGTTGTATGGTAGCATTCTCAAACTGCTGATAAACGAAGAAGTATATTGCAAGGACTAGGGCAACCTTCCAGCTTACAAAGGCTGAAACAAATACAACCACGGCAGCCCCAAGAGCAGCCCCAATAAGTGGGATTAGACCAAATAGCCAGACCACACAAGTCAGCACCAAAGGATAGGGTAGGGGATGACCGAATATCCAACCGACTAGTAAAATAGCCACCAAGGCCATGGCGGCGTCTATAGTTGTAACAAGCAGCTGTCCATTAAAGTATCCAGTGACAACTTTATACATCTTTTTGAGTAATTCTTCGTGTCTGAGTTTTACATCCTCATCTCTGTATTTTTCAAATAACCTGCTCACCATAATTGGCCCATCAACTAGCATCAAGAATGTCAAAACGAGAACCGTGATTACATTTAGCAGAGTACTAAGTGCTGTTTGAGCGCTCGTAAATGCAAAAGTACCAGCATCACCTAGCTTCTGCTGTACAGTATTGCCAATGTTATCCACCTCACTCTCAAGGTGAAATCTTTGGATTAATTTACCTGTTGGAGTGCTACTGTCCTGAGCATCTTCGATTAAGGCAGGGGCTCTGTTGGCAAAAACACCTACCTGTCTGCTCACAGGAGGAACGACAGTAATAACTAGTGATGCCAGCAGTCCAACAACAGCCAGATAAGCTACGGCAACGCTAAGTGCTCTACTGCCTTTTGGCATGATCTTCGAAAGCTTACTCACCGGAGGGTTAAGAGCAATAGCCAAGAATAGAGAAGTTAGAATCAAGGTTATTGGCTTACCCATTTTACCAACGGCACTAACCAGCATTAAACTTCCTATTACCAAGAAGACAGTTCTTATGACGACATAAGGTCGAATGTTAACATTAATTGTCTCAGATGACTGGTGATGTGTTTCTTTTGTGTCTAACATTTAATTAACCTTTCTAACCCTATGACTGCTCCATAAAAGATTTATCCTGAACTCCATCGAGTCTTGCTTCGACAAAGTCCCAGTTAACAACCTTCCAAAATGCTTCAATATAGTCTGGTCGACCGTTTTGATAATCCAGATAGTATGCATGTTCCCAGACATCTAGGGCCAAGAGGGGAGTATCGCCATTCATCAAAGGCGTATCGGCATCATGCATCCCCATGATCTCAATTGAGCCATCCTTTTTCTTTAATAACCAAGCCCAGCCACTTCCAAAATGTGTTTTAGCGATTTCTGTAAACTGAGCTATAAAATCATCAACACTACCAAAGTTTTCTTCAAGAAGATCTTTTAGACGATCGCTAGGATTATTCTTTTCATTATCTTCCACTGGTTTCATACAGTGCCAGTAAAAAGTATGGTTGTATGCCTGGGCGGCGTTATTGAATATCTTACCTTCCGAATCAGCGACAATCTCCTCAATGTTCTTATCAGAGTATTTACTTGAAGTATCCTGCTCTAATAAATTATTAAGATTATCGATATAAGCTTTATGATGCTTGCCATAGTGGTAGCTTAGAGTCTTTTTGGATATGTAGGGCTCTAGTGCATTAAGTGAGTAGGGTAGATCTGGGAGTTTAAACATACTTATATCTCTATTTCATTTTTTATCTAAACTGGATTATACACCAACTATTACCACTGTCGAATCCCATAGACACCCTCTTTAACTGTTAACATAAGCATTAACAGGGGTGTTGTTAACTTAAGTTCAAGTCAAGTGTTGACTCAACCTGATGGCTGGTATAAGCTCAAAATTACTGAAGTCAATTTAACAGTTAGGGATTTTAAAGTTTATGGCAACATTTAGCTACCAGAACTCAAAAGGAGTAACTTACTACCTTTACACAAAAGAAGGCGTTCAACTACGTGGCGCAAAAGCTCCAAGAAGCATTTACTTCTTCTCAAAGGAAGCTGACCGAACACTAGGCGAAGGTGAAAAAGTTGTACCAGAGGTACCAGCTGGATACAAAGTAGAAGAGTCTGCACGAAACGGATTCGTCTACCTAAAGAAAGCTTAATTTAAAAGCTTTCGATTAAAACACCCCATGTTTAACGGGGTGTTTTTGTTATAATAAACATTATGAAATTATTTTGCGCATATGCCTTCACCGGAGAAGACGTGGAAGTTCTAACCGACAGGATGAGACAGGTCGTTGATACCCTGAATTCAAATGGTCACAAAGCCTACTGTAACCGTTTTGATGAGGTGGTCGATGAGCTACAGGAGAAGGATGACATCAAGGGAATATTTAGCGAAGCCTTTAAAAACATTGCGGCTAGCGAGGCAGTAGTTGCAATTATTACTTCTCCATCAAGGAGTATAGGCCAGATAATGGAGATAGGTATAGCGATGAGTCAAGGTAAACCAGTCTATCTATTTGAGCACAAGAGTGCAGAAGGATCATCATACCTACCAAGACTAGTAGATCAGTACTTTAGCTGGAAATCAATCGAAGATCTTAAAAACTCACTGTTAAAGATATAGCTTATGCTATAATTTTGGCTAAATAATAAGCATTTCTTTAGGGTGGCAAAGAAAAATACAGATACTCACGGATACACTTT
The DNA here is from genome assembly GCA_029781075.1 of bacterium. GTDB lineage: Bacteria > Patescibacteriota > Saccharimonadia > Saccharimonadales > HK-STAS-PATE-42 > HK-STAS-PATE-42. The sequence goes on from JAKOXJ010000004.1 coordinate 6,795, forward strand.
CGACACTATAATCATTGGGTCTGGTCCCGCAGGATCTACTGCCGCAGAGATCCTGGCCCATGGTGGCCAAAGAGTCGCAATTGTAGAGGCCGAAAAGCTAGGAGGAGAATGCCTAAACTACGGCTGTGTCCCTACAAAATCAATGCTCACAGCCGCCCATCTCTTCCGTTCAGTTAAAAACCAAAAAGCTATCACAAACTCCGGTCTTCTTAAGCTTAGAATTAATAAGCTAGTATCTTTAGCAGAAAACAACATAGCTAAAACTGGTGCAGAAGAGTTAGGGACTGAGTTCAAGAAACTCGGCATTACCGTTCTAGAGGGCCGAGCTTATTTTTTAGATAGCAGATATATCGATGTCGGTGGAGAAAAGTATAGTGCTAATAACTTCATTATCGCTACAGGAGGTGAGGTCGCAATACCTAATGTGCCCGGATTAGACGGTCTAGATTACCTAACCTACAAGAACTTCTTACCAAAAATAAAAGAAAGAACTCCTCGCTCGGTAACTATTATTGGAGGTGGAGCGGTTGGATGCGAATATGCCCAGATACTTAGCGCAACCGGAGCCAAGGTCAATATAGTTGAATGTGCTGAACGTTTAGTATCCGATCAAGAACCCGAGGCTTCAGAAGTATTACTAAAAAATTTCGAAAAGGTAGGCGTAAAAGTCTATCTTAGTGCCCGTGTAGTTGCTGCTCACCCAAGCTCCACTGGCAACCTTAAGGAAGTCGAAATAATTTGTCCAAAAGATGGCCAAATAGATCTAAAGACGGACTCAATTATGGTTGCCGCGGGCAAGAAAATGCGCGATGGGGGAGATGGGCTTGGTAATACCGGGATCCATTGTGAGAACGGGCTGATTAAGACAGACTCACATTGCCGTACAACCCAAGAACACATTTACGCCATAGGAGATACTACTGGACCATACCGACTAACCTCAACCGCTCTGCAGCAGGCTAGAATAGCTGCCTTGAATATCCTAAGTCCAATTAAAAAGAATCTGGCAACAGTAGATCATACCGTCACACCAAGTTGCATATTCACTCTTCCGGAGGTTGCCAAAGTTGGAGAATCTACCATCTCCCTAAGGACCCGCAAGGTAAAGTTTGTCGAGTCTATTGTCCTACTTTCTAATGTGACAAGGGCAAAGTTGGAGGATGACTTAGGCGGTTTTGTAAAGCTCTGGGCGGATCCGGTCTCTAAGAATATCTTGGGTGCCTGTCTAGTTGGCCCCAACTCTGCTGAACAAATATCTTCTCTTGCTTTGGCAATCAAAATGAAGGTCTCAACCCATCAACTAGCCGATCTAACTCAAGTCTTCCCGACTTGGTCTGAGGCTATCTCACTAGCTGCGTCTGAGCTCTGAGCACTAAAGCCATACTCAACATTATCCTTTATTCCCTTCTTAGATCTTATTTTGCTGGCCTCGTCAGATATAACAATAAATTTGTTTGTTACATTTACTACTGCATCTCTTTCTACAATTAGAGTTTGGTTCAGAAGACTCAGCAGGCCAGTCTTTTCTATATATAACTTAACAACAAAGAACCCATCAGTCTCAAAGATGTAGCTTCTGACCTTCCCAAGTCTTTTACCAGAAGTAGTTCTAACATTTATCCCATCAAGCTCGAATTTCGATTCGATCAGCTGCTTTAGCTTAGGCATATTTTCATCAACCTCCATAATATCATCTTCAGAGTTAATGACAACACCAAGACTACTCCACTCCCTAATATCTGAAGAATGTATCACAGAAAAGTACTGAAGACCTTTAGCATAGACAGAAAAAGCACTTATTTTAAGGTTAGATGGATCAATAATTGCCATATCAACACTTGCTATGGCACCACCAGCATGGATACTCATAATCCTCTTATTGGCTATTGCTTCACTTATGACTAGCACTTCTTTTTTATCTCTTTTCTGCAAGGGGGATAGCCTTACCACCATTATCTATGACAGATTGTTGATAATCATCCCTAACCTCAGTTGCTAGAGTGACCATATCAAACGGCTCCTTGATGAAGTTGATTTCGTAGGTAGCATTCTGGCCTTCTGTGCTCATAGTTATTAGGCCGTATCCTAGCAAGGATCCAATAAAGTTCTGACGAGCTTTAATATCTTCTATATTAAGATGACTGATTACTTTTTTATCCGTTGCCACCAATCCATCTTGCTTAATCCTGACAACATGCTCATTAGTCAGGAACATTCTGTTTGCAGAATAGATGTAGGCCGAAATCACACCACCAAGTACAGAAAGAATAGTTAGCGCCAGCATTATTGGCGATACTTGCTTGGCTGTTTCCAGGCTCATGTGGGTCATGCTAGTTAGCCAATTTGTCCCACCAGTTGCAAGATCAATAAAAGTCAGAAAGAATAAACTGCTCGTCATTAAACTCACTATTATGATGAATACATAAATTAGCTTACTTCTAGGGAACTCTCTCACTAAGACCTCATTTTGGGTCAGAGTAAAAGGCAGTCTGTCGGGTTGGTCTTCATTCATATTTCTTAAGCATAAGTTTAACATAATAAAAGGGGTGCGATCATGCTATAGTTTATCTATATGGAAAAATTAGAGTTTGCTCCAGACTTTAAGTTAGAGGATCAAGACGGCAAACAAAAGACTCTCAAAGATTTCTCTGGCAAATGGCTAGTCCTATATTTCTACCCAAAGGATGATACCCCGGGATGTACAGTAGAAGCCTGTAGCCTACGCGATGCCAATGATGAGCTTATTAGCCTAGGTGCCAACGTTGTTGGTATTAGTAAAGATGACCAAGACTCACATCGTAAGTTCAAGGCAAAACATAAGCTGAACTTTACGCTCCTTTCAGACCCTACCGGCAAAACAATTGAGGCATATGGAGCTTGGGGCTCAAAGATGTTTGGTAGAGAAGGCATTCTAAGAAAAACATTCATCATCTCTCCAGAAGGAAAAGTAATGAAGACTTACGGTCGTGTCACCCCTCTGGGACATGGCGAACAAGTTATAGAGGAGCTTAAGCAACTAAAATCATTACAATGAAAAAGCATATAATAAAGCCTGTATCTATAATTCCTCTAGCATTTTTGCTAGTCATGCCTCCTTTGTCTCTGCGGGCTAGTGCCGTTAGCACTCAAAAAATTGTCTTCACAAGTAATAGGTCCGGAAAAGAAATTAAAGACAGGCACCATCACTGGGGGAAATAAATGAAGACGATAAAACTAAAAGTATTATTTATTACTTTATTAGCTTCCACTTTCTTAGTACTTGGCTTAAGCATTAAAGCCTTTACCCTATATAATACTCCAGAGTTTGTATATTCTTTCGGTGATTATGGCTCCAACACTGGACAGTTCTACGTACCAGCTGGGATGGCGACTAATCCAACTGATGGCAATATCTATATAACTGATAGAAACAACCACAGAATAGAGATTTGCTCGCCACTTGGTTCATGCACACAAGAGATATCATTACCGGATGGAGCGAATGGACCTTCTTACCCTGTAGATATCTTATTTAACTCTGATGGCACAAAAATGTTTGTATCAGACTTTATAAATCAGATCATACTAGTCCTAAATACTTCAAGTGGAACCGTCTCCTCAACTATAAGTGGTCCAGGTAATAACCCCGGAGAGATGTCTGGCTATCCAATGGGTATCGCCCTAAATTCCGATGGTTCAAAACTATTTGTCCATGAAACCGGTCCAGATCCAACTTACGAGAATAGAGTCCATATCTTTAATACCTCCGATGGATCATTCGTAAGTTCTTGGCTAACCGGTAGTGTAGGGTCTGGCCAATTTGTAAACCCGGGTGGTATTACACTTAGCCCAGATGATACAAAAGTATTTGTAGCTGATTCAAACAATAATTATGTAAGAGTTTTTAACCAATTAGGGAATCCATCTAGCCCGAGTCAGATAGGCACATCTGGGGCTGCAGATGGTCAATTTAATCAAGTAACGGGCATAAAGGTAAGTCCCGACGGCTCTAGTCTATTCGTGGGAGACTCCGGTAACAGCCAGATCCATATCATCAAACTCTCTGATCTTTCTCAGCAAGAACAATTTGGTACTCCTGGGTACAATGTGGAGGGCGCCTTAAGTAACGTTGGAGGCTTTACCTTTAGTCTCGATGGCGCAAAGATCTTTGTGAGTGATAGCGGAAATGACAGAATCACGGTTTACAACCTAAGCCCAGCTCAGGACTCAAATAATAATGGAGGTGGGTCCAATAATAACAACGGTTCGGGTGGCTCATCGGCCTCTTCAAATGATAATATTACGCCAAAGCCTCCAAGGACAGGAGCCTCTATTGGTTTTGGGCTACTATTTATATCTGTTGTTATCTTAGTTCTGTTAGTTTATCAGCAAGTTGAGACTAAACATCTAAATAAAGAACGAGAGAATAATAAGTTCCATTAGTCTTTCTTTAGCAGAACTGCAAAAGTATCATTAGGTATCTCAACCTTTCCAAACTTCTTCATCCTCTCTTTACCTTTGGCTTGTTTCTGAAGGAGCTTCTTCTTCCGACTTACGTCTCCACCATAAAGATGTCCAGTTACATTCTTCCTCATCGCAGAAAGATCTTCTCTAGCGATAAACTTCCCACCAATGCCGGCTTGCAGGCTAACTTTAAACATCTGCCTTGGGATGATGTCCTTAAGTCTCCCAACAACTTCTCTTCCAAGACTTGTCGCACTTGATCTATGTGATATCAAGCTAAGGGCATCAACTCGTTCACCAGCTACATAAAAATCTACTCTGACTAAATCTTCAACCTGGTACCCATCCAGTTCATAATTCAAACTACCATAGCCACTCGTAACACTTTTGAGCTGATCATAAAAATCAGTTAATAGCGTCGCCAATGGAGCTCTAAAATGGATAATAGTTAAGTTTTCATCGACAAATTCCATATTACCTTGAATCCCTCTAATCTTTAGAATCAGGTCGATTACACTTCCAAGATAAGTCTTTGGAGTCAAAACCTCAGCCTTAACCCACGGCTCTTCAATCGCCTCAATCTTTTGAGCATCCGGAAGATCTGCTGCACTCTGAACCTCGATCATCTCCCCATTCGTTAACAATATTTTATAGTCAGTGCCAGGGTTAGTAATGATCACATCTAGGTCATACTCTCGTTCAATTCTTTCTTTAATAATCTCGAGATGCAAGAGCCCCAAGAACCCAACTCTAAATCCAAAACCTAGAACCTGGCTATTTTCTGGAGTAAATTTCAAAGCTGCATCACTCAGGCTAAGCTTTTCCAAAGCTTCTTTTAGCTGGGGGTAGAACTCATTACTCGGAGGGAAAATACCTGCATAAACAAATGGAGTAACCTCTTTATAGCCAGGTAAAACTTCTTCTGCAGGTTCTTTCGACAGAGTAATAGTATCACCAACTCTTGCCTCACTAGTACTTTTCAGGTTAGTAACTATATAGCCAATTTCTCCAGTCGATAAAGACTTCTTCTTATTAAACCCTGGATTTAAAAAGCCAACTTCTAGAGCTATGCCATTGGCGTCAGAAGCCATCATCTTTATCTCAGCGCTAGACTTAAGATTTCCATCAAAGACCCTAACATACAATACTACACCCCGATAGTCATCATAGTAACTATCAAATATAAGAGCTCGAAGTCTATCATCCTCTTTACCCTTTGGTTTCGGTACTTTAGAAACAACTGCATCCAAAACCTCTTCTACCCCAACTCCAGTCTTAGCAGAAGTAAGCAGGATGTCTTCTTTCTTGCAACCGATTAGCTTTATAATCTCTTC
>JAKOXJ010000021.1 GCA_029781075.1 bacterium
AAGTTTTTTTTGGATGAATAACCAAAAGTATGTGTGCCCTCAAATTTATTCTTTGTGGGAAATGCGATTGAATAGAGTTTGGTCATAGGTGGTCTAGGTTATTTACAGTTTGATGATTTAGATTCTAGCAGATGACAGTTTGCTCTAAGTTGTGCTAGCATAAGCGTATAAGGATCTGAAGTTAAAAAGAAAAAATGACCAACGAAAAAGAAGCTATCTACTACTGCGGGATTGATGTGGGGACGGACAACGTCCGCTGCGTAATTGGTCGAGCTCCAGAGAAGGCTGGAGAGCTGCCTCATATCCTTGGTTTCGGTGTTGCCAAGACATTTGGAATGCGCAGAGGGAATGTCGTTGATCCGGTTAGTGTTGCCCAGTCGATGGACAGCGCTCTTGCGGAGGCCGAAAAGACAGCTGGAGTGAGCGTTGATGGGGCGACTTTTTCTATCAATGGTCAGAATGTGATGACGCATGATTCTAAAGGGGCTTCTTCGATAGAAAACAGCGAACATATAAGTGGCAGGGATGTCCAGAACGCTTTAGATGCGGCGTCCATTGTCCAGCTGCCTGCAAATCAGCGTATGTTGGAGTTAATTCCTGTTGGATTTAGTGTCGATGGTGAGGAGCCAACCCAAGATCCGGTGGGTATGTCTGGAAATCGGCTAGAGGTAGAGGCGGTTGTTATAAGCGCGGCAGAAGCCCATCTCAGAACTTTAGAAAAAGCGATCTCTACGGCAAATATAAATTGTAATGGCTTACAGCCTGAAGTTAGGGCGGGAGCAGAAGCAGTCCTAACTCGTGAGCAGAGAGAAAGAGGGGTCATTTATATTGATATAGGGGCGCAAACAACTTCTCTAGCGGTATTTGAAGAAACTGAACTTAGAAGGTTGGCGGTTGTGCCAATGGGTTCAGCTCATATAACAAATGATTTAGCGATTGGCCTTAGAGTAGAGGTGGATCTTGCTGAGAAGATTAAAACTGAATTTGCAGCAGTTGGCAATGGGGTAGATTTGGGTGAGGTATTCTCACTTGAGTGGGATGATGAGATTCAGAGTTTTAAGGTGAGGGATGTAGATATGATCGTGAGAGCAAGGCTTGAGGAGATCTTCGAGAAATTAGCTAAGGCCCTTAAGAAGCTTGGTCAGCATTCTAGATTGCCTGGAGGGATAATTCTGGGCGGAGGTGGATGTGCTATAGAAGGAATTGAGGAGGTAGCTAAAGACATCCTCAAACTACCATGCAAAAGAGCAGAGATTAGTACCTATGAGACTTCGACTGGAGACATATTGGGCTCAGAATGGTCGGCTGCAGTTGGGCTAATGCTTTTTGATGATAGAGAATTTAATAGGGTAAGTAATCATGGATCTGGCATTTTGGATCATATTTTTGATCGAACAAAAAAAATCTTGTTCAAAGGTAAGAAGTATTAAAGTCATCTGAATAAAAAGTTGTTATTGTGACTCAAAAAGTAACTAGACATTGGGTTTTCTTTTGGTATAGTTAAGGCTAGTGAAACAAATAATTGTTCGGACAGTTATCTAAAAGTTAGAGAGGGAGAATATATATGCCAGAACTACAAATAGAAGAGCCACAGAGCTTAGCCGTAATAAAGGTATTTGGAATTGGTGGAGCAGGAGGGGCCGCAATTAATAGAATGAAATCCTCTGGGCTTCATGGCGTTGGTTATGTTGCAGTTAATACGGATGCTCAGGCTCTAGCTCACTCTTTAGCTGATGAAAAGATACATATAGGTAGGGATACCACCCGAGGGCTAGGTGCAGGTGCTGACCCAACAGTTGGTAAGGCAGCAGCTGAAGAATCTAAAGAAGATATAAGGCAAGCATTAGAGAATGTGGACATGATCTTTATCGCTGTTGGTGAAGGTGGTGGAACTGGTACCGGAGCCGCTCCAGTAGTGGCAGAGGTCGCCCGTGAGATGGATGTTCTTGTCCTTGGTGTAGTCACTAAGCCTTTTAGTTTTGAGGGTGATAAAAGAAGAAGAAACGCTGATTGGGGAATCGAGCAGGTCGAGCCATTTGTTGATACTCTAATCACTATTCCTAATGATAAGCTTCTACAGACTATCGAAAGAGATACTCCACTGGTTGAGGCCTTTAAGTTTGCTGATGATGTTTTAAGACAAGGCGTTCAAGGTATTACTGATTTAATTACAGAAGCGGGACTAATCAACCTAGATTTTGCAGATATTAAGACGATCGTCTCTAAGGCTGGTTCAGCTTTGATGGGGATTGGTCATGCTAGTGGAGAGAATAGGGCAGTTAACGCTGCTCAGCAGGCTATAGAATCACCGCTATTGGAAGTTTCTATCGATGGTGCAAGAGGTGTTCTATTCAGTGTGGCTGGCGGTAAAGACCTTAGCATGCATGAGATCAACGAGGCGGCTGAAGTTATTACTTCTGCAGTATCTCCGGATGCAAATATTATCTTTGGAGCTTCAATTCGTGATGATCTACCGGAGGGAGAAGTTGCTGTCACTGTGGTTGCGACTGGGTTTGATCCATCTTACTTCCACTCAAGGCCAAATAATGCAGGTTTAACTGATCTAGGCTTGGGTTCAGATCTAGATGCTCCAGTTGAGAAGCCAAAGGCTCGTGATATTGATGATGACGTTGAGAAAGTAAAAAAAGAAGTTGGTGATATCGGAAAAGATCTAGATAAGGAAGATGAGGAAAAGAAGAAGAGTCGTAGAAAAACAATTACTGATGAAGATGATGATGACGATAAAGATGTAAGTGTTTGGGACTCAGAAGACGATGATGAAGACGAAGATGAGGATAACACGCCATCATTCTTACGCCGACGCTTCAAAAGGAAGTAAAGTTAACACCAAAACTATCTTGTAAAAAGCACTAGATCTAGTTTATGCTTATAAACA
>JAKOXJ010000023.1 GCA_029781075.1 bacterium
AGTTTACCACTCTAGGTTCAGAGAGACCAGAATAAGCAAACTGCTTAACTTTGTATTTAATGGAGTATTCCGACTAAAATCTATACAAATGACAGACCCGAATAATACTTCAGAGAGACCAACATTTTACTTATATGATTATGACCCAGAATGGAGTCTGATGGGGGAACTAAATGGCCTTATAGATAAAGGTAGGCTTACTCAAGATATCTTCCTTCGACTAGCTTCAGTCGGTCAAAGGGTGGATACTGCCACAAGATCAACCTATCTAAACTGGACTATGGTACAAGAGATAGTCGAGCATATAGATTACCCAGACAAAATGAGAGAAGAGACAAGGGCTATACTTTTCGGTGATTTGCCCGATGCCATAGTCGATGTAAACTCTAATGCCAATCGCGCTTTCTATAGAGCATTAGATACACCTTACTATAGAATGGGAGACTTAGTCAGAGCTATTCATTCAAGAAGGGCTTCATGGGGGCAGGCACTACCAGATGTTCCACAGACTTATTACGGGGGACACACTAAGCTTAGGGTACCGGATGAAGAATGGTGGAGGTGCAGGTCTATCGCTAGGCCAATCTGGAGCTTGCTAGTGAAAAGATTCCATCCAGAATGGCTGGACAGACCAGACCAGTTTCACAGATCATCCTATATTGGTGGATGGGGCTCCTCCACTGTATATTATGTTGGTGAAAAGAGCCAGAGAAGAGAAGTTGTAACCGACGGGGTATTCTCTGATCCAACCGTACTGTCGTTCTACCAAGAGGCAATCGAGACAAGAGTCCATGGTCTTGGCAAGGTTGGGGTTGAAGACCTAAGGATCATGCTAATAGACGAACACCCAGAGCTAATGGTTGGACATGAACTCCCGCGCTCTAAATAAAAAAATCCCAAAGGGATTTTTAAATAATATCTGGTGCTCCGGATAGGACTCGAACCTATGACCTGGCGGGTAGAAGCCGCCCGCTCTAATCCAACTGAGCTACCGGAGCAAATCTAAACAATCATTATAACCCAGATACTTCCAAAAAACCAGGTTCTCACCCCGTAAGTACATTGCCTAACATACATCGCTTATGCTAAACTACTATTACCAAATTCCCGAGATAAGTGCCCGAGGGAAGAACTAAGTAGATGAAGATAAAAGATACAGTCAATAAAAGACTCAGCGGAGTCAAAGGATCTAGCCATAAGCTACAGGATCTGAAAAACTCCCTTTTTACGAAGAAAGAAAAGACGCATGATGAGCCCGATGCCCAGATAGCAAGCGGTGGCAGAAAGATCATCTCTGGTTTAGATATTGGAACAGAATACGTAAAAGCCCTCGTGGCGGAAGTTGAGGGCGACAACATAAACGTAATTGGAGTGAGCAAAAAGCATCAAAACTTAACGGACATGCACGCCGGCGCAATTGCCGACATCTCTGGTGTAGTCGATAACTGCGAACGGGCCCTAGCCGAGGCAGAGAATATGGCCGGCATTGGTGTCTCCAAAGCAGTTTTAGGCATAGCCGGTGAGCTAGTCCGTGGGATAACCTACACGATTACCTATAAAAGATCTAATGCAGAGGCTCAAATAACAGCAGAAGAAATGCAGTTCGTTATCGAAAGAGCCCAGAATCAGAGCCGATCAAAAGCCGCTAGACAACTTTCTGAAGAGACCGGAGAAGACGACATCGATGTTAAACTTATTAACTCAGCGATCGTTGCCATGTTTGTAGACGGTTATAAGATCTCTAACCCAATTGGTTTCCAGGGCTCAAAGCTCTCCATTAGACTATATTCTGCCTTTGCCCCAATGGTTCATATTGGCGCACTTCAGCAGGTTGCACACCAGCTAGAGCTAGACTTGATGGCTATTGCGGCGGAACCATTTGCTGTCTCTAGAACAGTGATTGGCACCGACCCATCAAGCTCAGTATCAGCAATCTTAATCGATGTCGGAGGAGGAACAACCGATATCGCCTTTGTAGAGGAAGGGGGAGTCCAAGGGACAAGATCCTTTGGTATTGGAGGTCGAAGCTTCACTAAAGCGGTTGCCGAGGATCTCGGCATAAGCTTTGCTCAAGCCGAAAAACTTAAGGTTAATTTAAGCTCTGCTGAATACTCCGCATCTCAACGTGCAGCTGCCAGCAAATCATTGCAGAAGACGGCTGAAGTTTGGGTATCAGGAGTGGAGCTTTGTATCGCCGAATTTGTCGAAGAGCAGGGAGAAAAATACGGAGCTTTACCAAGTGTAATTATGCTCTGTGGAGGAGGATCCTCTTTAGAGATATTGCCTAAGTCTCTTAATACTGAAGCATGGTTTAAAGACCTTCCGTTTGCTCATAAGCCCCGCGTTGGCCTAATTAGAGCCGATGCCGCCAAAGGCATTAAGGATTTAACAGAGAAAGTCTCTGACCATACTTTTATAACCGCCCTTGGATTATTGAGAGTAGGGCAGGACACTATGATCTCAATCGAACCAGAGTCAAAAATAAAAGAATCCCTCAAGAAAGTCCTCAGAACCTAGGTTTTCTTATTACTTCTTGGGCTTTACAGCTATCTTCTTAGAGGTTGACTTCCTTTTTGTAGTGGACTTCTTCGCTGGCTTTGGTTTCTCGGCTAGTTCTGCGGCAATTTCTTCTTGAGGAATATCGTCCTCAAAGATCTCCTCAACACTCTCTGGCTCATCAACTTCCTCCAGTATATTTGGTTCATTAGAGCCCAGGTCAGGGTCTACTTCTTTTTCCTTAACCTCAGCCTCAGGAGATTCAATTACTTCTGGTTCTGTAGGTAAAGGGCTCGCGGGCTCAGTCACCGGTACAGAATGTCCCATCTTAGCCGGTACCCTAATGACGCTACCAGGTACTAGGTTGTATGGAGCCTTGAGATCATTTACCTTTGCAAGCTTTTTCCATCTGACTCCAGTTCTTTGAGCGATCTCTGCTACAGTCTCCCCAGCCTTGACTCTATAGTCCACCCAATTCTTCTTAACTCTTCTACGGGCAATTAACTTCTTCGGGATTAGGAATAGTAATAAAATAAGTAGTAGCAACACTATTAGCTCTATAATAAGCGCTGCAGGCTGAGGCCAAATAAAGACATTCTTTGCGGGCCCAGCTACCTCTGTCAAATTACCGTTGCCGTTTTCTCCAAGAGTTAGGGTTGTGTCGGCATTATAGCTAGCTACGAAACCAGCCTTATAGAATCCACCCCAAAAAGGTCTCTTAAAATCAAAGTTCCATTCGGCTTCCTCAGCTCTTAAAACCGGGAACGTGTTACTTTGTGACTCTCCATTACCATAAATCATTGGCTTGAGGGAAACTCTTAAGAGTGTATCGAGAGAGACATTAGACTCACTCTTAACTTTTGCAGTTATTGCCACGTTCTTATCCTTGGTGACAGCCTCAATACTTGTAGGAGTAATCTTTTTCACAATATCTCCTGGCACCAGTATTGCTGCCCTAATTGCCGTCCTGAAATTAAGGCCAATACCAGACTGAAGGGTCGATTCTGCCTTCTCCTGCAGAACAATACATGCATTGTGTTCACACGGTGACGCATCTTGCGGAGCTGATATCTTAAAGTCCACTACAGATTTTTCACCGGCACCAAGAGTGATCTCTTTCTTACTTAATTTAACCCAACCGCCTGCATCCTGAATGGGATCTGCGGCCTGAGAACAAGCGAAAGCCCCACCACTAGATTTAACAGAATCAACCGCGTATACCTGAATAGTTTTTGTTTCGGAAGTATTATTAATTACTTCGACACCGTCATCGGTAGAGGTACCAGGCTCAATAGTCTTAATAAATATTGTACTTGTTCTGGGGTTCTTAGGGTCTGGGTGTGCCGGCTTTCCGCCAACACTACCAGAGTCGGCATAAACACCCACTCCAGAAAATGGGCTAAGCAAGGCTATCAGAACTAGTATGGCACCTAATCCTGCACCTAATTTCCCACCAAGTAATCTGCGCATATAACAAACAAAAGTTAAACGGTTAAGCTTAACTTTATCAGATTAGAGAAAGAAAAATAAGACCTTAAGAAGCAGTCACTGTAACGGTTAGATTCACAGTGTAGCTATCTGCTGCCTGTTCAGCTGGAACGGTTTGATCCACATTAACCCCAGTTAAGTACCACCTACCAACATCATCAGAACCCGCCGCGGCATTTAGGATCGTTATACTATCCGTAACTCCCTGGTCGAATGCAGAAGAGGATCCTTTAGTTATGTTGGACGTAGAACAAGAGGCACAGTCAGCAATCAGCGTCCCCGCACTAGCATCAATAGTCATCCTTCCTGCCTTTGAGTCTGCATCTGCCCCATCTGCACATCCAGATGTAGTTGTATCATTAAAGTCATAGTTCTGTGTACTTCCACCATTCTGCCATAGAGTACTAGCTCCTGATGTAGCGGCTATAGTTAGAGTCCAGCCAGCGTTAGCAACGCCAGGGTTGTTAACATATATTCTCTGAGAGTTAGAACCAATTGTCCCAGAGGTAGTCTGACAGTCAAAGGATAGGGTAGCTGCACCCATACTAAAACTTGGGCTAGCGACTGTATTTCTGCTGGCATCCTTCGTATCAGCTGCAAGAGTACCACCATTAATAGTTTGACTCAGTTGTGTAGTATCGGATGCTTTGACTATTGGCAGGACCACACCAACTGCAATAGCAAGAAAGAGTACTACTCCCAACACAGCTTTAGTACCCAATCTGTTTTTTGCCATTTTTGTTTTTAGTTTTTAGACTTCAGCCCTTATCATAGCATAAGCATAATAGATAAGTCAAATTAAGAGGCAGTTAATGTTACCGTCATATTTATAGTATAGCTATCTGGTGTTTGTTGGGCCGGTATGACCTGGCTGAGCCCAACTCCAATAAGCTCCCAGTAGCAACTCGTCTGTGCCGAAGACGAGGCATTAAGCAGAGTGATACTGTCAGTAACATCCTGATTGAAGTTAGCGCTCGAACCCTTCGTCACATTATCATTATTACAACCAGACTGCGGAGTTAACGTCCCCGCACTAGCATCAATAGTCATCCTTCCTGCCTTAGAGTCTGCATCCGCTCCATCAGAACATCCAGAAGAGGTAGTATCGTTAAAGTCATAGTTCTGTGTACTTCCACCATTCTGCCATAGAGTACTAGCTCCTGATGTAGCGGCAACGGTTAGGGTCCAGCCAGGACTCGCAGTAGTGTTAGTGACCCTGATCCTCTGCGAACTTGATCCTAGACTACCGGTATTGGTAGAACAGTCAAACTGGTATCCAGATGAAGTCATGCTAAAGCTCGGGCTAGCAACTGTAGATCCGCCACTATCAACAACATTAACTCCAAGTGAACCCGTTGGTGGTATCTTCCAGGCCACATACTTGTAGTTAGAGCCATTACCATTTACGATGGAGCTATTTCCGGTTGTAAAGCCAGAGGAAGTTATAGATTTTATTAATCCAGCCGTATTTGCTGTAGTGCCAAACTGCTGGGTATTGTCTCCACTAAGGGTAGATGGCCTGCTAACTGCAGGTTGGACTGAGGTCTGCTTAATCCATATAAGATTGCTACTCATCGCTGGGTCTGTTATTTCTCTGTCTAATACTGCATTACCCGCATAAGATCCAACCTTCATATTCGTGCCAGCCTTAAAGGCGACCCATCTGAAAGTCCCGTTAGCGGAGTTAACAGTAGTGCTGTTTCCTATCTGGAAGCTATTCGTCCCAAATCCCTGGATTAGGTTTGCGGCTTCGGCCGCGCTTGTAAACTGTAAGGAGTTATCACCCGACTCCTGTGAAGTCCGAAATACCCCGCCAGTTGCCCCACTTCTCTTTATATAAACAAGATCAGGAGTGAAGGGCAGGTCATCAATATTTCTATCATCCACACCATTCCCAGTATAGGTCCCTACCGCAAAGTCCGATGCCCCACTACTTAATATTGGGCTAAATGCACTACCAAAGGCTTGCCAGTGGTATCCAACGGCAGAGGTATTAACAGTTCCATCTGTACCAATGCTAAAGCCATCCGCGTCTAAGGACGTAATTGCTAGCGCAAAATCGCTTGTTGCACCAGAAGTAGCAGTAGTTGCATCACCCATCATCTGGCTAGTCCTTAACACTGACACATTTGTTGTATTGGATTTTATTATTACAAGGTCTGGCCTAAAACCTAGCCCAGTTACAGATGTTGCAGACCCAGTCCCCGTATAGCTACCAACTGCCATCTTGTACGTTCCGGACGCTGTCCCAGAGCTAGCTGTACCACCTATAGCTATCCAGTAATGGCTAATTGCCGACTCGTTGACATTGGCAGTAGACCCTACCTGAAAGCCATCTGTATTTAGTTTTTGTATCATATCCGCCGCAGAAGCCACCCCATCAACTGTGTAATTACTTTGGTCTCCATAGTTCTGCTTTATAGAAAAAACCGACCTTCTGCTATTTGCAGTCAGAGACCCACTATTCTTTACAAGAACAAAGTTAGGCTTATACGCAGTCACTGATAGATCTCTGTTGTCCAGCCCATTTCCAGTATATGACCCTTCATTAAAAACTCCCCCGCCAGACTTGAACGCAAAGTAATAATAAGTAGAACCGTTTGTATTGTTACTGCTACCTATATTGAATCCTGTTGAACTCATCGAAGCTATTAGAAATCCAGTAGTATTAGCTGCAGTAGAGTTGAAGTACTCTGAAGTATTCGCTGGCATTGATGTAGTCCTAAAGTTCGCAGCGAATACTGAGGTTGCAACCTTTACGGCAGCCATATCAGGCTGAAAACCAGTACTAATTAATCTAGAAGAAGAACCGTTTCCGGTATAGCTCCCTACACAGAAGCTACCGGAAGCTGTGCAATCACTGCCACTAATCGCCACGTAAAAGTACTGAGTAGCCAAAGTATTTACAGGAGTAGCATCTATACTGAACCCATCAGAGGTGATTGTCATTCCATTTCCTGCTGCTGCAGCGTTCATCGGCACAACCGTGGACCCAGACATAGAGGAGGTCTTCAGATATCCCACGACTGCTGTAGCTGCTTTTGAGATAATTAGATCCGGTGCAAAACCAAACCCACTCAATGTCTGAGTTGCCCCATTCCCGATATAGTATCCAGTTTTTATCTTAAAAGTCGCAGCATCACTTCTTCTTGTACTGGCGAAAGGTATACAGAGCGCAATTATTAGCGGTAGAATAACCACTAATCTCCCCAGCTTAACCCCACCTAATCTCCTTAACATAAGCTTATTCTAATAGATTATACCCATAAACGCTTGAAGACCCCAGGATGGGATCTTCATATAAAAACAAGAGCTTCTATGTTCTGGCGGAGAGGGGGGGATTCGAACCCCCGCGAGGACTTAACATCCCCCTACAGCTTTAGCAAAGCCGCCCCTTCAGCCACTTGGGTACCTCTCCATATCCGTATGAACTTCTAGCTGAATTAATCTCTAATTATACCACCGCTGATCCTACTCTCCAAAAAGAAAAAGACCCAGAAATAAATCCGGGTCTAAAAGAAGTACAGTTCTTATACTATTTCTTTTTCTTAACAGGAGCTTTCTTCTTATTTTTAGAAGCTAGGTTCTTAGGAAGAGAAATCTTCAAAGAGTTTGGATCCTGTAATAGGTTATAAAGAGCTACACCAAGCGCAGCGCCAAGTAGTGGTCCGAATACTGGCCCAAGGCTTAGGTCGGCGAGAGACTCTCGCACAGTGGCCATAAATACTGCTGGGTTTAAGAATCCGGCACCAGCCACAACTCCGGTAAATATCAACCCTAAAAATAGAGAGGCGCCAACCATATATCCAGCCTCTAAAGCAGAGCGCTCTTCACTTACAGCAGCACTGACTCCAAAGGCAAAGACGAACATCCCAAGGGCTTCTGCCGCAAAGATCTTCCAGGCCTCTGAATTACTAAAAGTCAGAGCTGTAACCTCCGGCACAAAAAGTTGCAATACTCCAAATGCTGCAAACGCACCAAGTAACTGCACTAAGATATAGGCAACAGCTGGGGCAGTTCTAATTTTCTTAGAAGTCCACATCCCGAAAGTAATCCCTGGGTTAAAGTGACCACCACTGAACTTACCAAGAGTCATGACACCAAGACCAACGGTAAACGCGGCAACTAATGGGATAGAGATAAAGTAAACTGGGACAGATTCCAGCCCGCCAACTAGTGGGTTCTGCTGCACCAATTGAGCACCTCCGGCCGCAAACTTAGCAGCAACCAGAACTGCAAAAGTCAGCATGAAAGTACCGAGCATCTCTGCGACCAGAGCGACCGGATTCACGTCTTTTAATATTGATTTTAAATCAGCCATAAATTTTTAATACCCTCCAAGGTATAAGTTTTAACTATCGTCTAATATACACCAGCTCAAGCTGTTCCTCAACCGCTCTCCCAGTACCCATTGCCAAACTCACAACTGAGCCCAGTCAAAAGGCTTAAGTTTTTGATATCAAAACCCAAATGATAGAATAAGTCAATATATGAAGACTAAATATGACCTTGATGCCCTGAGGGAGGGCTATGAACCCTCTGCAAGTGCAAAAAGATCACTAAAGAAATCTGGCCTTACTGTAGTCGGCAACGAGATTGCGGGCTCCGGAAAAGACGCTCTAATAAGAGCAATTATGTCTCTAAAAGGGTCTAACTTTGGCTTCATACCTTCTAGAAAAACTAGGGGCAAGAGAGATGGAGAGGTTTTAGGGGTAGACTTTGTACAGATATCATTGGATCAGGCTGTTAAAGATGTCCAGAAAGGAAGATATATCGAGTGGGAGCCCTTTAGGGGTACAGATATCAATGGTACCCATCTGACCGAGCTAAATAAGGCGATTAAGAGTGGTTTCCGACCGATAAAGGACGTTGAAACAAGGGGACAAGCCGTACTACGTACTCTTAATCCAGACCTGAGATGTGTTTATCCTCTACCAGACCTTGAGCACTGGATTAGGATGCTAGAGATACGTGAAGGACTTGAAAATATTGGAATGCGAGACTTCTTAGCCGGGCATACTCTATCTACAGATCTCTCAGAGGCTCCAAAGGACTCCCATCTAACCTTAGTGGAGGAAGCTAAAAAGCGAGAGGATTTAAAGAAGCGTATGGAGGTAGCCTCTCTGCAGTGGGAGACTGTCTGGAACCTTGGACTTCATGAAGAGCCCAACACGCTTTTTATTGTGAACAAATTTGGGGACATATCAAATACTGCGGCCCTATCTCGTTTGTTTATAGATGAGGGCCCTAGAATACCGCACATAACCTCATATAAGTGTATGCGCGGAGAACAAGTCCTAGACTATCTAGGTCAGGCCGCGGATATAGCCCTAAGTGTTATCCCTGCGGCAGCCTAATCTCATCTCTGCTAAACTTATAGCCATATGGCCAAGAAGAAAGAGACTAAGTTTGTCTGCAGTAATTGCGGAGAAGATTACACCAAGTGGACTGGTAGGTGCGAGAACTGCGGAGCTTGGAATACTCTTGTAGAGTTCTTCGAGCCCAAGTTAAGTGCTAATCCAAAATCCGGGGTTGGAAAAGAGCTCCAGCTAAAGTCTGTCAAAGAGATTAACAAGACTAATAAGCAGGAATCTTCTCGGCTAAAAACAAATATAACTGATGTTGATAATGTTCTGGGGGGTGGCCTAGTCGAGGCCAGTGTTAATCTGATAGCCGGAGAGCCGGGTATCGGTAAGTCTACATTAATTATGCAGATCGCAGCCTCAATCTCTGACTCGATCGGAAAGGTAGTCTATGTTTCTGGCGAGGAGTCTGCCGAGCAGGTGGCCTCTAGGGCAGCCAGGCTCAAAGTTAAGTCTGATAATCTCGCAATAGTTTCATCAACCTCCACGGATGACATAGCTGAGACTATCCTTAAACTAAAACCAAAGTTAATAGTGGTAGACTCCATTCAGACTATGGCTTGCTCCGAAGTTACTTCTGCCACCGGTTCAGTATCACAGGTTACCAACTCAACACATATACTTACCCAGGCCGCCAAGGCGTCCGGGACCGCACTTATAATTGTCGGACACGTCACTAAAGAGGGCTCTCTAGCTGGGCCAAAGATCCTCGAACATTTGGTTGATGTAGTCCTAAATCTAGAAGGGGATCGGTACGGAGGCTTTAAGATTCTCAGGGCAATAAAAAATCGCTATGGCTCAACTTCCGAAGCTGGGATTTTCGAAATGACTGAATCCGGCTTAAGGCAAGTAGATAACCCATCACAGTCACTCCTTGCCGAAAGACAGGTCACCGATGGCTCAATCGTCTTCGCCGCTATGGAGGGCACCCGACCAATCCTTGTAGAGGTCCAAGCTCTAGTCACAAAAACTAATTTTGGCTATCCAAAACGTGCCGCTTCTGGGTTTGATTTAAACCGACTCAATCTTTTAACTGCAGTTCTAACTCGGCGTACCAAGCTCAATCTTGGAGAGTATGACATCTACATCAATGTCGTCGGTGGCATTAAATTGAATGAGCCAGCGGCGGATCTGGCCGTGGCCATGGCCATCGCCTCTGCTGCTAAAGGTCTCAATCTAAAAGAAGATCTCGCTGTAGCAGGAGAGCTGGGTCTAAGCGGCGAAATCCGCCGTATCCCTCATCTCGAAAAAAGAATTAACGAGGCTAAAAAGCTTGGCTTCAAAGGCTTGTTGGCTCCAGCATCAGGCTCAAAATCAACTTTTATAAAGGACGCCAAAAACCTTAGAGAAGTCCTAAATTCTTGTTTTCAAAAATAATCAATATAGAATAATAATCAAATGACAAACCAAAATATCGAATCAATCCTCGTAGTCCTGTCACTTCTACAGATATCAACTCTAATTCTTGTCCTATTGCTATTTAAACCGAGTACCGGATCAAAGAAGAGTAAAAAGAAGCAGATTGTCCTCGACACATCCGCTGTTATAGACGGGCGAGTACTTAGTCTGGCTGAGGCCGGGTTCCTAAGCGACACAGAACTCATCTCAACAAATATAATCCTTGACGAACTCCAGTATATGGCCGACGAAGGAGACAGCTTCAAGCGCTCCAAGGCCCGATATGGCCTGGAGGTCCTCAATAAACTCTCAACCCTAAAAAATATCAGCTTGATAACAATCAATTTATCTAAATCAGAGCATCAGGTCGATCAGCAACTTCTTAACCTATCAAAGAAACTAGGTGCTCAGTTATTTACGGCAGATTTCAATCTAGCCCAAAGGGCAAAGGTGGAAGGGGTAGAGATATTAAGTCCAAATAATCTAGCCGAAGCGCTAAAGCCGCAGATTCTCCCTGGAGAAATCTTCAGAATCAAACTTATTCAAAAAGGTGATGACAGGGGCCAGGCAGTCGGATATCTGCAGGATGGCACAATGGTCGTTGCCGAAAACTGTCAAAATAAGATTGGCCAAACAATCGAGTTAAAATCTAGCAAGATCATTCAAACGGCGGGAGGTCGCATCATCTTTGCCCAACCTGTCTCTCCAGTAAGAAGTCAAAGACAAGCTCCTCCAAAACCACCGCAGCCAAAGCCTAGTAATCCTAGGCCACCAAAAAAGCTAACCAAAGAAGACTCTCTTATTAACGCTATTAACAGCTCTAAGTAACAGTGGTATAATCAAATAGAGCGCGCCCGTAGCTCAGCTGGATAGAGCACTGGTCTTCGGAACCAGGTGTCGGGAGTTCGAATCTCTCCGGGCGCACCACACCTACTTTATTGAATTAGAAAGAGTCGAAGGGTCAACACCCTCGATGTCACCCTCAGCGTAGATTCCTGCAACTATATCAGGTATTATTCCAAAATAGTCTAACGGCGCCTCATACCCATCAGTAAAACTTCGTCTCATGGCATCTCGCTTCTTTCCTGGGCCTATGGCCGATAGAACTTGGGTCCAAAGTGCTGAGTCTTCCATAAACACGCTACCCGAAGGAACGTCATTCACGACTCTAGAGTTTTCTACATCTATTACAGAAAGCTTAGCGCCTCTCTCAATATCTGCCGGATCGAAAAGTAGATGTCTATGATGAAAGTCACCATGCATCAATCCTTCCGATTGCT
This sequence comes from bacterium, assembly GCA_029781075.1. Taxonomy (GTDB): domain Bacteria; phylum Patescibacteriota; class Saccharimonadia; order Saccharimonadales; family HK-STAS-PATE-42; genus HK-STAS-PATE-42. The sequence goes on from JAKOXJ010000023.1 coordinate 12,026, forward strand.
TTATCCTCGTCAGCCTTCCTAGCCTTCTGGCTATTTGCTCTCTAGATTCATAAAGGGGAAGTAGTGGAGTATCTTGTGGATGGTTCTTGGCAAAAACGCTTAGAACAGGAAAACCATAGCATACTGTCATACCAATTTCACCTTCTTGCAGGTCTAGACTAGTGGGCGTAGGGCTACCTACATGGAGACTCTGATCAGATACCCCATTATGGGCTCCTAGCAGCTCATTCCATATCCTAAGCTTAAAGAACTCCTCCGCTGTTCTAACAGGGTTCCTTCCAGGTTTCTTTTTTAGAAGAACACCTTGCTCAGGAGAGACTTCTATCTCTGAACTTCTATTTTGATGGGCAGGAAAATCAACTCTTCCAGTTCTATCTGACGACATAATAGTGAAATTATATCAGAAAAGTATACAAAAAGTCAATATCTGATAATAAAAAGCCCCGCAATGTTTCCTGGTTTATAACCAAGTGGGTGCTCTCATAGACTTAGGCACGAGGGCCTTGTCAGGATATTGAACTCCCTGAACATATAAAATATTCAGAAAAATGCAGGGCTATGTATTATTTTAGCACCGAACTTATAACTACCAGTTGATCTCTGATTTATCATGATCTTTGAGCCACTCGTTGGCTCTTTTAAAATGGCCAGAGTTAAAGAATCCACCATAAGCTGATAGTGGAGAAGGGTGAACAGATTCTAATATCAGATGCTTATTAGCATCGATCAATGCTTTCTTCTTTCTAGCATAAGATCCCCAGAGCATAAAGACCACATGCTCACACCTTTCCGAGACAGTTTCAATTATCTTATCAGTCAGATCTTCCCAACCTTTGTTAGCGTGGGACCCTGCCTTGCCAGCTTCTACGGTAAGGACAGCGTTCAGCAAAAGTACCCCTTGCCTAGCCCAGCAAGACAAATCTCCACCGAAGCTAACTTCTGCCTCCGATTTTTTACCAAACTCAACCTCCAGTTCTTTAAAGATATTAACTAAACTTGGCGGGTTTTTAATATTCTTCGGCACAGAAAAACTTAATCCTTGGGCTTGACCGGCTCCATGGTAAGGGTCTTGCCCTAGGATAACAACCCTAACCCTATTAAGAGGAGTCAAATTTAAGGCTTTAAATATATTCTCTGGATCAGGAAAGATCATTTTGGAGCCATACTCAGACTTAACAAAAGAAGCTAGAGAATGAAAGCCTTCAGAACTAAGGCTCTCACTAAGAGCATCTTTCCACGTCCTCTCTAAAGCTACTTCCATATATCTATATTCTAACCAATCTTAACAGATTATGGTAAGATAAAGCCTAGGCAATAAACATAAGGCGTTTAGTCAATAACTTAGAAGAATAGGGTGGTAATATGAGCGAATTTTTCCATAAGATATCAACCAAGATCTCCAACGCGAGTGGAAAGGCCTCAGCTTTTATTCTTTCTGTAATGGTGGTAGTGATCTGGGCGGCCGTCGGCCCAATCTTTAACTACTCGGACACTTGGCAACTAGTCATAAATACCAGTACAACCGTCATCACATTCTTGATGGTTTTCTTAATTCAGAATACCCAGAATAGAGACTCCAAATCCATCCATTTAAAACTCGATGAGTTAATCCGCGCGCAGAAGAATGCCAGTAATGCCTTCATGGATCTTGATAGCAGGACAGATCAGGAGCTAGTGGAGCTAGAAGAACACTTTGCCATCATGTCTAGTAAAGTTACTGGAGAGAAACTGGAGAGACAGCAAAAGAGAGAGGCGAATGAGCACAAGCTCCATATCTTTAACAAGAGTAAAAAAATGGGCATAGACAAAGACGGAGATGGAGTTAAAGACTCTGCCAAGAAGTAGTCATCATGCTGAAGAAGTCCAAAAAAGAAGAGTACAGCAGGCGAGCAAAGAAGACCTATTCTCCAGCAGAACTTAAGCCTCACCATGCCAGGCCATTTAGGAAGAGGCATTATGGATTACTAATCCTTTCCGTCCTGCTAACGGTCGGACTCCTATATTTGCTAATCACAAATGTCCTTATTAACAGAAGCGAAGTTAAGTCCGTAAAGGAAGTCTTAGCAAGAGCCCTTAATCAATCGTCTTCAGAACAGTCTAACGACCTCCCTCAAGTTTCCTCTACTTATGGCTTGAGTATCACTTACAATCCAAAGATCCTCTTGCCCAGCGCTACAAGTTCAAAAGACAACAAGTTATATTCTGGCTCAGAGCTTAATATCCAAAGACCATACTCCACTATAAGGCTGAGTGCTCTATCCTCAGACTCAACCTCAGGAACAGCCAATGGGTCACTAACAGTTCAGTATTACCTAAATGATGCCACCGGGAACTCGGCAGACCTAGTAAAATTAGAAGCTCAGCTTGTGGGGGCAAGTAATCCCAATCTAGCCATATCAGAATCCTCGGAGACTACTATCTCCGGAGTGACCTTTGTAAAGTCCGACTGGAAGAGTGCGTCAGTAAAGGGTGGGGTGACAATTAACGACAAATCAGCCACAAGGATAACTTCATTCATCGGGTTGATTGATGGCATACCAGTTACTATCATAAGGAGCTACGGTCTAGCCGAGGGCAAGAACACTCAAGATTCTTTTAATGAATCGCTTAAATCAATAAAGTTTGAGCCTACCACTTCTTCAGCAACTATCCTTACCCCAAGCGATATCTCCAATATTAGTGAATCATCAGACTTGAGCCTGCTGGACAGACTAGCTTTTACCCAGAGCGTCAGTGCAGAATCATTCCTAAACAAAGATAACTCGTCCGAAAGAGTGAGTCTTCTCTATAGTCCATCGGTCGTTAAGATCTACAACTTCTACTGTATGGACATAGTTCTTAATAACAAGCCCTTTGCAACCGATAACTGTAGTGCAACTACCGGCAGTGGATTCTTTGTCGGCGACAAAGGTTATGTCGCAACCAACGGGCACGTAGTGGTTAACGATCCTTTAAGCATTGCCATTACCTATGCCTTTGATCAGGCAAGCAAAGGCAATATGTTCTACTTCTCCGAATTAGCCCAAGCCGCCGGTCTGACTCAGGCAGACATTGACGCCGCACCAACCGATAAAGATAAGGTAAAAGTAGCTGTAGAAAAACTGTACAAAATCCCCTCTACAAAGCTCAGTGCTGTAAACAAAACCGAAAATATCCTGGTCGGGCTTGGAGAGAGGCAACCAGACCTTCAGCAGCTGCTCAACTCTACCAGATCCAGGCAGATATATCAGGCTCCTAGCGGAGTTAAGAAGGCTCAGCTTGTAGGCTATAACTATCGAGCCATCGATGGCGCCCAAACCGGTCAGTTTGAAGCGTCAGATGTAGCCCTTTTAAAGATTGACGGCAATAACTATCCAACCACCAAGCTAGGGAGCATATCTGGAATCATGCAGGGGAGCGGTCTAAATATAATCGGTTACCCAGGAGCGGCGAGCTCTAACCCACTTGTTGATTCTAGCGAGTCTCGTGCTACTTTAACCTCCGGAAAAGTCTCCTCAATCAAAAACGCTACTGGCTCAAAGAGTCAGATGATAGAAACCGACGCAACAATTGGACACGGCAATAGCGGAGGTCCGGCTTTTAATGATTCTGGCGAGGTAGTCGGCATTGCTACCTATACAATAGATGGGTCCGGTGATGGCAATGGGGTATTCAACTATGTACGTGATGTCGCCGACCTAAAAGATCTAGCCTCAAAAAATAATGTTGATCTATCTTCCCAAAGCCAAACTCAACAAGAGTGGGAAAGCGCAGCAAAAGATATCTACCAGGCCCACTACGCAAAGGCTCTAGGTAAGCTTGAGTCCGTCAAGGCTCTCTACCCAGAACACCCAAGGGTCGACCAGCTCATCGCTTTAGTACAGCAAAGGATAAATGCAGGTGAAGGCGCCAAAGAGTTCCCGACTTCTATAATTGCCTTAGCATCTTTGTTCGGTATATCACTTATCGTGATCTCAATATTACTCATAGTCCACCACAGCAGGAAGCATGCCGCCTACAATGAGCACTTGGCAAGTGGGGCGATATCACAATCCTCGGATCCTCACCAGACTTGATAATAGTCGTAACGCAGGATAGAATAGACTTACAAGCTAAGAGACTCAAGTAAAAAGAGGTCCCGCTAAATTATCCAAGTTCTGGAAATAGCGGGACTTTTCATATTAACTTTAGCAAAACAATATAAACTATAAGATCTTCTTCCGATGAAAAATACCAATATTACTCCCGAAACACCACGCCGCAATACTCGATCTACGAAGAAAGGAGATAACGAATGGCGCTGCGAATGCGGCAAATTACTTTTTAAAGGAGCTCTGCTAACCGGTCTGCTAGAGGTCAAATGCAGCCGGTGCAAAAGAATGGTATATCTTCAACAATTTAATTCATATGCAGCCGATAATCAGAGCTTCATGGTGACAATTAAAAATGACGGCACCATTCTTACGGCAAGTCCAGGAATCTTTGAGGCCATCGGCTACAATCAGCAAGATATTATAGGTACAAACTTTATCAACTATATAGATCCTATTTTCTATAAGGCAGCATCCTTCTGGATGGAAAGGATAGATAATAATAGTTCCGATGGCGGCTCATATGTCTCATTTGTTATGCCTCTAAAATGCAAGGACAAAGGAGAAAAAATGTTCTCATTATTGATGAGGTCAACAAATCTTGGAGGTGAAGACATATATATAGTGATAGGTGAGGCCGGCCTAGATTCTGCCGACTCTCATGATAGAAAAGTCTTGTCAAAGCTTGCCAAGAAGAATAGAGAGCAAAGAGAAAGCTGGGATTTTATTATCAATCCAGAAGGTAAGATAATTGATTCTAGTGGGAAGAGTGAGCTGGGCTACGAAAAAGACGATCTCAAAGGTAAATCATTCTTTGATCTTCTAGATGATCAAAATAAAGAACTAAAAAATAAGCTCAAAACTCAGGAGAGTTTCGTTCTAGACCTCAGGTTAAAGCTAAAGAGTTCCTCAATAGAGGACTACAAGGTCTGCTTTATTCCCGACTTCCTTGCCGAACCCGAGAACCCCGCCTTCATCGTTGCCCTTAGGTATGAAAAGACAAATGGCTTGGTCTAGGATTTCGAGACGACTTTAGATCCAAGCGGAGAGAAGATCACCTGAGAATCCGAGAAATATCCCTGAGGGACCAACTCCTGTATACGGATCTCACCCTTGCCCGGCACTATAATTACCTTGCCTTCAACTGTAACATTTCCACCTTCGTCGGTAACGTATATCTCCTTCTGAGCTCTTGGCAACTCTCTGTCGATGAATTCCTCTGCCTCTCGATCGCTATAACCTAGGCTCTTAAGGATTGCCCCCATTCCGCTAAAGGTCCTAAACGTAGATATGTCTCTAGCTATCTCCGGACTGTCCTTCGCCATCCGCTGACCGTGTATACCGAGCGGTGCCGTTACTACTACAGGATGAGAGATCCTGCCTCCCCTAATATCTGACAACGTATATGAGTTATCTGGTTGGCTCCCTGGGCCACTTAGCCAGTTCCCCTTACCGGCCTGCCTAACACGCACCAAGGCCTCTGAGGCCTGACTGCTAGGAAGTTGACTCGGCATCTCTGGCTGCCCTACGAGGTTTGCTTGGGTGGAAGGATCTGTCATACGGTTAAGTGGTACTACAGGGCAATCCGGAATGTCAGCAATAGATGCCGCCAGGTCGGATAAATCCTTGTCAAATCGTGTAGAGATGGTTGGGGTGGCTTCCATAGTTTATGATAGATACTCTAATAACATAAGCATATACACTTTTTACCAACCAGTCAAGAAAAAAACCTTGACAGGGTTTTGATTTAAATTGCTCATCTGGTGGAGTATAGCGGATTCGAACCGCTGACCTCTTCGCTGCCAGCGAAGCGCTCTAGCCAACTGAGCTAATACCCCGATATCCTCTATTATACCGCTGTTATCTCCTTACGACAACCATGCTGTGGCGTAGAACCTCATCCCCAAGCCTATAGCCAGCCTGCATCTCTTTAGTTACAATATCTTTTTCACCATCAGTCTGGTCTATAGAGATCGCCTCGTGCAAGTCCTCGTTAAACTTTTTTCCTTCAGCTTCAATCTTCTCTAAGCCTAGTCCTTCCAGGGTCTTCTTTAATTTATTTAAAACAGACACCATACCCTCTGCTTCTTTACCTAGATTCTTGCCCTCTGCGTGCTCGACCGCTTTTTCGGCAGCATCAAGAGTGGGCAACAGCTCTTTGACGACCTGAGCTTTATAGAATGATGCCCATCTTAGTTTGTCTTGCTCTGCACGTCTTGCTAGATTCTGCGCGTCGGCACGCTCCCTCTGCAGGGCCTCGGTCAGTTCATTAATCTTAAGTTCAAGTTCGGACGCTCCACCTTTTTTTGGAGAATCTTTTTCGGACTTAAGTTTTTTCTTCTTGATTGGCTCCATAATCTCATTTTTTAAGGAAGTTGGTGGGTGATGAGGGACTCGAACCCCCGACCCCCTCGGTGTAAACGAGGTGCTCTAGCCAGCTGAGCTAATCACCCTAGATTGTTAAACTTTCTCTCCCTATTTTACACTAGATCAACCGATCTTTTGAGAGAGAATCTCACACCCTTCTATTCCTAGAAGCACTTTTAAATAATAATTGAGGGGTGCTAACCTTTAGATAAATCTTAAGGATTTTTGGTGATCCCGCGGGGAATCGAACCCCGGTTGCCAGGATGAAAACCTGGTGTCCTAACCGTTAGACGACGGGACCATTAAAGACCTATTTTACCATATCTGACCCCAGTGGTTCAATTTATGCCCCTGGTTTGGTAAAATATAGGTAATGGTTTCTATATAATAGGAACTAGACAAAGGGCGAGTGGTGGAATTGGTAGACACGCATGCCTTAGGAGCATGTACCGCAAGGTGTGGAGGTTCAAGTCCTCTCTCGCCCACCAGGAATCATAAGTAAAAAGAGTCTCGGTAAACGGGGCTCTTTTCTGCTAAGATTAACATAAGTGTAATTTTTTATTTTTCCAGGATAATAGGTGGGTAGACTTTGGCTAGATCTAAACAAGCAGTAATTATTGGAGGAGGTTTTGCCGGGCTTTCGGCGGCTTGCTATATGGCTCGTGCCGGCTACAGAGTAGTCCTCTTAGAGAAGAATAAAAAGGTTGGCGGTAGAGCTCAGTCTGCCGAGGATGCTAGCTTTAAATTTGATCTTGGACCAAACTGGTATATCATGCCAGATATATACGAAGATTTCTTCCACGATTTTGGGGCTAGTCCAGATGAGCACTACAAGCTAACCAAACTTAGCCCAGCTTTTAGGATATTCACACCAGAAGGAAGCTATTTTGATGCGCTAGAACCAGAGCGCATGGCAGACCAACTTGATTCTTTTAGCCATGGAGATGGCATCGGATTTAAACGTCTTTTAAATCGCTCAAAGGTGGTCTATTCAAGCTACAAACTCGGACTGATGCAAGAGAGCTGGCTCAGCAAGTTCCCAGGTTTGAAGCCAAAAGTCTTCTCAACTTTATTCCGTCTACCAAAAGGCACCGTCGCATCAAGAAACGCCGAGTTCATAAAATCTCGAGATGGAAAATCCATGGTCGATAGCCTCAGCCACTTCTTAGGTGGGACTGCCGACAAGATTCCAGCTCCCTATTCATTCCTGCCATATACAATCTTCGAGCAAGGGGTTTGGCATCCAGAAGGAGGCTTTAGTTCAGTTGTAGAAAGCTTCAAGCAGATCGCCCAGAAGCTGGGGGTGGAGATCTATGAAGGCTATGAGGTAGAGAGAGTTGAGGTCCAATATGGAGTTGCCTCTGCCGTGGTAATCAAGGGCATAGAAGAAAGAATACCTGCCGACATTGTAATTTCGGCGGGTGACTATCTAAGCTCTGAGAGCATGCTTGAACCTATCTATCAGTCTTATTCCTTAGATTTCTGGAAATCAAAAAAATACTCACCATCTGCGATAGTCGTATCTTTGGGTCTAAATACTAAAGTTCCAAATCTGCTTCACCATAATACTTTCACCAACCCAACACCGTCAGATCTAAATACAAGAGTCTGGCCTAGCCAGATTGGCACCTTCAACGTTGCCTGTCCATCATTTACGCAACCAGATCTCGCCCCAGACGGCGGAGAAGTCCTCACCATCACCATCCCAATACCTGCCGGGCTTCCAGACGAAGAAGCCGCTCTTAGGAGGTTGGTCTCTCAAGCTTATGAAAAAATATCAGCCGTCACTGGCATAAACATCCAGTCGGCAATCGTCAAAGAGCATATAACTTCTTCTAGCTACTTTAAGAGTATGTTCAAGGCACCCGGCGGGTCTGTTGCCGGACTTGCCCAGTATAAAAATCAGGTCTTCCAAAACCGCCCCCGTCTAAAGTCTAAGAAGCTTTCCAATCTTTTCTATGCAGGACAAGACACTAACCCAGGCTCTGGAGTTGGCTTTGCAATCGTATCCGGTAAACTCGCAGCATACGCTGCTCTTGGCAAAAAGCCTGAGGCCAAACTTTAGGCTTATATTGTGCCTATACATATATAATGTATTTTTTTAAAAAAGATCCTTCCTACTTAACGAAGAGGCAACAGCGGCTCCACCAACTATCACCAATCCTCCTGCAGTCAATAAAATCGTTGGATCTCGGAAATCATTTACAGTTGATTCAATGACGCCATAATCATTCGTAACTGATATGTGGTCTTATTGTCCTATGGGCTGAACCGTAATGCTTGGGTCTGCTGCAGTTGCTGCCAAGTCACCCATAAATATCACAATTGAAACTGTCGCTATACCTAGCCCAGCCAAAAACATTTTCTCTCTAGCTATTCTCTCATATATTTTATTCCTCAGATGTATGGCGTGCGTGCGAGCTTAGTGCTATTCCGCCAATAAATCCTACAGCACCAAGCCCTATCCCAACGACTCCGGTTGTAAAAACCTGCTCAGGGCTTATACCAGCTATTCCGCTACTTTCAACATGATCCTCCGGCCTTAGGCAGAGTCCCATGTAGCCTGCTATGGCTAATAATGAACCGCCCTTTCCTATATATCTAAGACCAGTGAATGTACTGTCAAGAAAGTTCAGACCTCTTGTCATATTACTCCTTTCCTATCTTTCTACAGCATGTTAAACTTAAAGTCAAGATGAGTGAGAATCTAAAAGGCAAAACCCTGGCGATTATTGATGGCAAATCAGTATTCTATCGTGGCTACTATGCGATGCCAAATCTTTCTACCCGAGATGGGGTCTCAACCGGTGGAGTCTACGGTTTCGCAACTCTAGCCTTAGAAATTATTGCCAAGCTTAAACCAGACTTCGTTGCTGTTGCTTGGGACAAGTCAAAGACCAATACCGCTAAAAGAAAAGAGATCTATCCAGACTATAAGGCTAATAGAAAACCGGCACCGCCTGACTTTTATGAACAAGTCCCGATTCTGAAAGATTTTCTAAAAGTTCTTGGTTGGCCACTATATGAGCTAGATGGCTATGAGGCAGATGACATCCTTGGCACTCTAGCCCATCAGGCAAAAGAGTTCGGTTTGCAGACCAAGCTTATTACGTCAGATCTCGATATGCTCCAGCTTATTCATGATGGAAACACAGAGATACTAAATATCAAAAAAGGTTTCAGCGACATCCAGAAGTTCAATCAAAAGGCTTTCGAAGATAAATATGGGATCAAAGTAGAGCAGTTCGTTGACTACAAATCACTGACTGGAGACAGCAGCGATAATATTCCAGGTGTTGCCGGTATCGGCCCAAAGGCAGCCTGCGAGCTCCTAAACGAATTTAAAACTCTAGAAGGAATTTATAAAGATTTCTGGAAGGTCCCAGCAAAATATCAAAATAAATTAGAGCAGGGCAAAGAGTCGGCTTTTATGTCCAAAGAGCTTGCCACAATCATGCTCGATGCACCGATAAAACTTAAAGACGAAGTGAGGCACATGCATGGCGTCCCGGCCGACGCCTCCAAGCTTCTCCAGACTATGGAAGAACTAGAGTTTAGAACTCTAATAAAGAACCTACCGAGTTTTCTTAGAGATCGTGGAGCTATTTCCGAAGCAAATGTAATTGAAGGCTCCAAGGTGGCAAAAAAAGCAATTCTAAAGCTAACAGTTGCTAATAAAATAGAAGATCTGATTCTAGATAATAAACATCCAGTCTATATGTACTGTACGTCTGGTGGTAGATTTGGCAAGAATCCCCAGAGAATCTATATCTCGCAAGGTCTAAAAGAGGGGTACATAGTTAATCCCCAGACGTTCAAGGATCTTCTCACTCTCTATAAGTTATTAGAAAAAGTAGATATAGTAACTTATGACTCCAAAAAGCTTCTCCATCTATTTGCAGAGCTCGGTTTCGACACCCTGGCAGATAAACCAGTCCACCACGATCTTCAGATCGCCGCGTTTTTGCTTAATTCACTTTCCAGGGCCAGCAATTTAACTGACTTAGCCAGTCAAGAAGTAAAACTAAAGATTCAGGAAGATTTGCCTCCGGAAGATCTAGATACCCATTATCCAGAAATCAACCAGGCAATTGTCGAGCTCTACGAAAGGCAACTCCATCAACTAAAAGACCTACAAGATCTAAGAGGAGTCCTAAAGGACATTGATCAAGCAGTTGTACCGACCTTAGTCCAAATGGAGCGGACCGGACTTGGAGTCGACGAAAAAAAATCAAAAGAAATTACGGAAGAATTTAACGGTAGGCTAGAAGATCTAACAAAAAAGATACATAAGCTTGCCGGCAAAGAATTTAATATTGCTAGTCCAAAGCAACTTGGCGAAGTCCTATTTAATGATCTCCAGATTTCTCCAGCTGGCGTAAAAAAGAAAAAGACTGGCTTAAGCACAGCGGCAGGTGAGCTAGAAAAGATGGCCTCTCTGCACCCAATAATCCCGCTCATCCAAGAATATCGCCAAATCTCAAAACTAAAAGGTACATATCTAGACCCACTGCCTCGACTAATCTCTCCAGAGGATGGTCGAGTCCACGGAACGTTTAACCTCAACGTCGCTGCAACCGGCCGACTGAGCTCGGCTGACCCCAATATGCAGAACATACCAGTTCGCACAGAGCTCGGTAGAGAAGTCCGATCAATTTTCGCAGCTAAAAAAGGGTATACACTTATCTCTGCAGATTATTCCCAGGTCGAGCTCCGGATAGCTGCGGCCATGTCGCATGACGATGAGCTTGTCGAGTTATTCAACGAAGGGCTAGATGTCCATACTGCCACTGCTGCTCAGTTGGCAAATATCTCCCCAGAAGAAGTTACTCCAGAACAAAGATATAGAGCCAAAGCTGTTAACTTCGGAATACTATACGGACAAGGCGCTCATGGGCTCGCTCAAAATACTGGCATGACTGATGGCGAAGCGAGGATATTCTTACTGCGCTATAAAACAATTAGAGCCAAGCTCTTCGAACTCACCGACGAGTTCATCCGCCAAGCTAAAGAGGTCGGCTTTGTTAAAACATTCTATGGACGCAGGAGACCAACTCCTGATATAAAATCAGTTAACTTTAATATCCGTGCGGCTGCCGAAAGGGCCGCGCTCAATATGCCGATCCAAGGCACTTCGGCCGATATAACCAAACTCGCCATGATCAAGCTGACTAAAGTTCTTCCAAAAGAAGCCAAGCAAGTTCTGCAAGTCCACGATAGCATTGTTGTCGAGGTACCAGAAAAAGAAGCCATCAAGGTCGCTGCACTTATAAAGAAGACAATGGAGGGCGTCTCCCCGGATCTAGGTGTAAAACTCCAAGTTGACACAAAAACCGCTCACTCGCTAGGCGAACTGTAATAAGGTTGACCTCAGCACTGTAAGCTTGCTATAATAACTGCCAAAAGTAAATATTAGATTAATAAGTAGAGATGCCTCCAGAAAAAGATCCACCAGAAAGGTTAGTTAAGTTACACTGTGACATTCATGGCCTCGCCCTAAGTTTAGGAAAAAGCGCATTCAGGTTAATCGGTGATGGACGATTAGCTATAGTAACTTGTCCAGGTAGGCATGAAGGGGAAGATCATGATATAAGTGTTGACCCGGACTTCGTGCCCTTTAGACTTGATCTAGTTGATCCGTCTAGGGTCGGCGTCGGTTCTGGTCTACATCCTGATAGATAATAAAAATACTTTTGATAAACTCTAATACATGCCAGAGCTCCCAGAAGTGGAGACCGTTGTCCGCGGTCTCAATCAATATCTCGTTGGCCATACGATTAAGTCTTTTGATTTTGATTGGCCAAAGACAGTTAAGACTCCTATAGAAATTATTAAAAAAGAGCTGGTGGGGGCAAAAGTTCTTGGCGCAAGACGTCGAGCCAAGCTTATTATTATCGATCTAAGTTCTGGTTATTCAATCCTCATTCATCTTAAGATGACTGGACAGGTTGTCTATCGTTCACCAAAAGTGAACTACGGAGCGGGTCATCCAAATGATTCTCTTGTCTCAAAGCTTCCAGACAAATCTACACGAGTAGAGATGAAACTAGACGGTGATGCCGAACTCTTCTTTAATGACCAACGCAAGTTCGGTTGGCTGGAGCTCGTCCCAACCGATCAAGAACACCTTCACAAGTTCATCTCCTCACTCGGACCAGATTCTCTGGATGTCAGCTTTGAGGAGTTCGAAAGAGCATTAAGAAAATACCCAGCCAGCCAAATAAAGCCAAAAATTCTTGACCAAAAAGTCCTAGGTGGGATTGGCGTCATATATGCTGATGAGTCAATGTGGTCTATTAAGATGCATCCGCAAACAAAGATAGGGGAGATCTCTCACGAAAGGCTCAAAGAGCTCCATACGGAGCTACAGAGGATTATGAGGTTCAGTATCGAAAAGGGCGGTTCATCGTCAGTTAATTACATAAAAGTAGATGGCAAGGCGGGATCTTACTTAACTTTCTCAAATGTCTACAAGAAGGCGGGGGAGCCATGTGCCCGATGCGGTACACCTATTGTACGTATAGTTGTAGGTGGTCGGGGGACTCATATCTGCCCCCAATGTCAAAAACTCTAGTGCTATAGTTAGTTCTATATGCTGAAGATATTCTATGGATCAAACACCTTTGCTAAGCGGCTTGAGATCGCCAAGCTAAAAACAGATTTTAAATCTAAGCACGGCGATCTTTCTGTTCGCGAAATATCCGCAGAAGACATAAATCCTGAGCAGTTTTTAGGAGAAATACTTTCTTCAGGACTATTTGCGACAAAAGAGCTGGTTATCATAAAGAGAGGAGAAGACAGTCTAGAAGTAATAAGAGCATTGCTTGCAGCTGATCTATCATCTGACCTAAAAGAAGTTGTTTTATTAATTAATTCTCTCGACAAAAGAACGAGCGAATATAAAGAGGTCCAAAAGCACTCCGGCTTTACTGACTTTCCGGAGCTTTCAGAGCCCAAACTAAAAAACTG
>JAKOXJ010000047.1 GCA_029781075.1 bacterium
ACCACAAACCACTTCTTCGTCAGTAGTCCTAAAAACTCCCTTAACCAACAGACGCCCCATCGGAGTATCTTTTATCTCCGGCTCAAGAAGATCACTCAAATTAGCTTTTACATCATCAATTAACTCATAAATAATCTTGTAGTCCTTAATCTTTACACCAGAGTTCTGAGCCATTCTCTTTAGCTCCTGAGAAGCACCAACGTGGAAACAGTATATAGTCGCTCGACTAGAAGAAGCCAACATAACATCACTCTCTGTTACGTCCCCTACTCCTGAGCCAATGACTTTAGCCTCTACTTCGCCGGTTGCGACCAACTGAATACTATCAATCACAGACTTTAAAGATCCTGCTACGTCTGCCTTGACGATTACTGGCATAACAGAAAGCTCACTCCTCTGGCTCATTACCCTAAGTAACTCTTCGCTATTCATACTTAGGGATTTAGTAGCCTGAGTTGCACTCTCAGCAGCTTTTCTAGCCTCTTTTTCACTCTTGGCAGAATAAAGTGTCTCCCCAAAGTCAGGCAAAGACTTCAATCCGCTAACCTGTACCGGAGTAGTTGGACCTGCACTTTTGATATCTTTACCACGCCAATCTTTCAGAATTCTTGCTTTTCCATAGCTAGAACCAATTACTAGGCTGTCCCCCTGCCTGAGCTCACCCTTTGTTATTAAAACTTTAACAAGTGGCCCCACTCCTTTTGCCATATGAGTCTCAATCACCAGTCCTCGAGCTCCTTCAGAATAGTCAGCCTTTAACTCCTCAACGTCAGCTACCAAGAGGATCATATCCAGAAGTCCATCAACACCTTCTCCAGTTTTGGCAGAAAGCTCAACTACGACCGTATCACCACCCCATTCTTCTGGAGTTAAACCAGCGTTTACTAGATCCTGCTTTACTTTTGGCAAATCAGCATCAGGTTTATCTGTTTTAGTAATTGCTACTATCAACTTAACCCCTTCTTCCTTAGCAAATCTTATGGCCTCAGAAGTCTGTGGCTTAACCCCATCATCTGCGGCAACCACAATCACCGCAATATCAGTAAGAGCAGCTCCGTGCTGCCTTAATGCGCTAAATGCCTCGTGTCCAGGAGTGTCCAAGAAAGTGAGCAGTCTACCTTTGTATTCTGCCTGATAAGAAGCAATGTGCTGAGTTATCCCACCAGCCTCTCCATCGGCTACCTTTAGATCCAAGATCCTATCCAGAAGAGTTGTTTTTCCATGATCAACATGTCCCATAATCGCCACAACGGGAGGTCGTAGGCGCCAATCTCCAGAACCATCATCAGGTTCTATCTCCAGATCTGCCTTGCTAACCTTCTTATCTTCTTTTGGTGAGATAATTACGACACTAAGCTCTAGCTCATCAATAATAATTTGTGCAGTATCAACATCAATCCTCTGATTAATAGTTGCAGCTATCCCATTCTTGAACAGCTCACCAATTAAGCGCGTAACAGGGAGCTCAAGAAGCTCAGCGAGTTCTCCAACAGTAATGCTGCCAGCAATCTCAATCTCTCTCTTCTCTATTGTGTCTTCACTCATCTTGCTGACCCCCTACTGCTTAAACTTAACTTGCTGCTTCGATAGACTTAACTTTCTCCCTAAGACCTAATTCTCAGATTTTTCCTTAGATTTAGATGCTGATCCTTCTTTTTTAGCTGCCAATGCTCCCGGAAGTCCCAAGAACATCCTTCGAGTCTCGTTATTAATCTCAATGATCTCAAACTCTTGCTCCGAATCTAACTTAAAGACTTGTTCTGGCTCGCTTCCTTCGCCATCTCCAACCTCAGAGATATGTACCAAAGCCTCGACTGATGGAGTAACTTGTACAAACGCCCCAAATGGGGTGATTCTTGTTACCTTAGCCTTAACTTTGTCACCCGGCTTAAAACCGCTGACTTCATCCTCCCATGGGTCCTTGCTCATTTGTTTTAAGCTTAGGCCTAGTCTGTTATTTTCTAGGGATATAACCTTTAGCTCAACCTCGTCCCCAACTTTTACTACATCCTCGGGAGAGGCAACTCTCTTCCATGAAAGCTCAGAGATATGTATCATTCCTTCGGCGCCATCAACTGTCTCAACAAAAGCACCATATTCGACTATACCGGTGATCTTAGCCTTAACTTTGTCACCAATCTTAAAGTCGTCAAGCTTTGTACTAGAAGTCTTATCGTTTGCTTCACGCTCAGAAAAGATCAACTTGTTTTCATCTCGCTCAAAAGCGATAACCTTAACCTGCATAGGCTTACCAATTAAAGACTTAATACTTTCAGCAATTGCAGATTTATCTTGAGTTCCAGAAAGCTTAGGGTAATTCGCTGCAGAAAGCTGACTAACTGGTAAGAATCCCTTTGCACCATCTAAATCAACAAGAAGACCACCTTTATTGCAATCAACCGGGACTACCTCGATTACAGTTCCATCTTTAAAAGCCTCTTCTACTACCGCCCATCCCTTATCACGGTGAGCCCTTCTGACGCTCATCAAAACCTGTCCGCTATCACCATCGGCGTCCATAACCATGGCTTCTATCTCATTACCTGGTTCAAATGTTTTACCAAAACCAAGTTCTCGCCTTGGTACTACACCAAGGCCATAGGGCCCTAGATCCAGGCTTAATCTCTTTCCTTTTACGTCAATTACTTTAGCAGTTATAATCTGCCCGTCCCTCAAAGGTTCAACTGAAGTTGACCCAGAAAGGAGCTCATCCATTGTTTTTGCCATCACACTTTTCTCCTCTAACTTATGCTAGAATCTACCAAGTCCTGCTTCCGTTACAAAACAGTCGGAACAAACCTACTCTAGATACATTTTCTTAAATCATGATCCTAAAGCTTCTTACGATCTTACCGATAAACCTAAACTTCGATAGCCTAGCGTAACTAAACCTAATTCTACCAAAACAGTGGTATAATTATCAAATAACATGACAGACGCTCAAAAAACAAAATATAAGTCCTACCAAGAAGAACTAGAAAAGCTCAAAACTGAGCTTTCTTCTCCAGATGCCTTCAATGACCCAAAAATATCTCAAAAAAACCGTCGACTAGCTGAGCTAGAAGAGATAACCTCATGTTTTTCAGAGATAGAAGAATCTGAGAAGCAAATTAAAGATGCAGAAGAGATCATCAATTCCAAAGATTCTGATCTAATAGACATGGCTCGAGAAGAGAAAGCCGTGTTAGAAGATAAACTAACAGATCTAAACACCAAGCTAAGAATCCTGCTAGTACCAAAAGACCCAAATGATAGCAAAAATGCCATTATAGAAATCCGTGCCGGTGCTGGAGGTGACGAAGCGAGTCTCTTTGCATCAGAACTAATGAGAATGTATCTACGTTGGTGTGAAAACAATCAGCTCAAAGCAGAACTGATCTCCTCCACTCCCTCAGAGTCAGGAGGAATCAAAGACTCCTCAATAGAAGTCAAAGGAGTTGATGCTTATGGCAAACTCAAATTCGAAGCCGGAGTCCATCGTGTTCAGAGAATCCCAGTTACCGAATCAGCTGGTCGAATCCACACTTCAACTGCAACCGTAGCGATTATGCCCGAAGCAGAGGAGACTGATATCGAGATCAAGCCATCCGACTTAAGAATCGATGTCTTTAGAAGCAGCGGTAATGGGGGACAAAGCGTTAACACAACAGACTCTGCGGTTAGAATAACCTACCTCCCAACTGGTCTAGTGGTCACTTGTCAGGACGAGAAATCTCAGATAAAGAACAAAGACAAAGCAATGAAAGTTTTGCGCTCTCGCTTGCTCCAGATAAAACTAGACCAGGAACAGTCCGAGCTCAGTTCAAAAAGAAAAGAACTTATCGGATCTGGTGACCGAAGTGAAAAGATTAGAACATATAACTTCCCTCAAGATCGAGTTACCGACCATAGAATTGGCTATAGCAGAAGTAATATCCAGGGATTTATGGATGGTGACGTAGATGACCTATTTGCAAAACTCAAAGAAGCAGAAATTGAACTAATCGAAAATGAATAAGCTTAAAGAATCTAGACTAGCACTAGACGATTGGCTGAAAAAAGCTCGACGAGCTACCTCTAAGAACAACCCCAAGGCTCCCGAAATAATAGCAAGTAAGATATTAAGGATGAGTCCAACTCAAATCGCCACAAGAAGCGATCAGATAATCCTCACCAAAAAAGAGCAGCGTAAACTTGATAATCTGCTTGGCAAATTACTCACTGGACGCCCACTACCTGCCGTTATTCATCACACCCAATTTCATAACCTTAGCTTAAAGGTTAATAATCGAGTTCTTACGCCTAGGGCAGAAACCGAGGAACTCATAGAATATGCCATCAAGAATATCCCAAAAAAATCAAAAGTCTTAGATATTGGGACTGGCACCGGAGCCATAGGTATAGGTTTAGCTAAAGCCCGTCCAGATCTTAGAATAACCCTAACCGATATTGATTATAAAACCCTTAATCTTGCTAAAATAAATGCCAGAAGAAATAAGATAACCGCTGTTAAGTACATAAAGAGTAATCTGATCAAAAAAATTGATCAAAGAGACTTAGAAGATTCTTACTTCCTAGCCAATCTTCCTTATGTAAATCCGAACTGGAAAAACATTAAACATAAAAATTTAAAGTATGAGCCCCGCTCTGCTCTTTTTGCATCAGATAACGGATTGAAGATTATTAAGAACCTACTAGAACAAATCTCAAATAAGAAATTATTAAACAAAAATAATTGGGCCTTACTAGAACATGACCCCAAACAATTTGATGATCTACAAATATTCTGTAAAGATTTAGGCCTAAAAGTTACTAAAGTTACCAATTTTGTAAGTAAAGTTGAAGTATACTAAAAAACTATTTATGAACTTTGAAGAGTTACTCCAAGCCATCCAACAGGAATATCCAGATCTAACTTTTAAAGACTCCGGGCATTTCTATTGGAACTCAAACACAAAGACCATTTACTTCTCTGCCCCAAAAGGCAGTAAAGATAATAGTAGATCATCTAACAAGTTACTCCACGAGCTTGCTCACGCCAAACTAAATCACTCAAATTATCTATCCGATGCAGAACTCTTAAGGATAGAGTCCTCTGCTTGGAGCCTCGCAAAAGAACTCTGTAAAAAGTATGAGGTTAGATTCGATAAAGAAGAGCAGAATGAATCACTCCAGAGTTATATATCCTGGGCGAGCTCAAGATCACAGTGCCCAAAATGTAAAAAAAACGGTCTCCAAACCGCTCCAACCCTATTCCACTGTCCAAACTGTTCCCATAAATGGAATGTCGGCAAGTCCCGTTTTACCAGAACCTACCGACACTAAAAGAGTACTATTTTCTAACTAGACAGTTTTCTTACCACGTCTAGAAACTGCACCACCACGTCGTCCAGCCTTAGCAGCTAGAGCTGGGTTAGCAGCAAAACCTTTTTTTACACCTTTTACCCTACCACCAGTAGCACCAATCTCAGCATAAAAGTTTTTGCCCTTACGAGCTAAAATTGTTTTCTTAGCCTTTGCGGCTCCTTCAACTGTTCCTGACATATAAAATCTCTCTGTTTTATTAACCTCTCTTTTATTAACTCTCCAGAATGTAAAACTAAAAAGAGGGCAGCCTGCAAGAAATAAATTTCTTTTAGACTACCCTCGAAGAGTTTTTACACTCTAGATAGCAAAAACTTTATTCAGATAAGATTTAAGAAAACTTAAAACTAACTGAGTTTTTGTATCTACACTACATTCTAGCAAACATAAGCAATAATGTCAACCCTTTTGTAACATTCGTCTATTCAACAGGGTGAATTTCCTCAATTTTACCTACTACATCCTTTAGATTATCGTACTCTTCATCAGTAAACGGAGTAATAAAAACCAAAACAAAACCATCTAGATCCCTAACAACGAGCTCCAAAGATCCCCAGTAATATTTTCTTACCGGAAATTTTATCTTATCTTTTAACTGATTAGCGATCGGCACCAAGCTCTTCACCCTAATCATCCCTGATACTTTTGGAGTCATAATCTGCTCTCCAAAAACTTCATTCTTAACAGCGATATGACCATCAGCAATTTCGAACTCTATATCATCAGACAACTTATATGTCACACCCCTATACTTCTCTGGTGCCGAAGGACATCCTTCTGGCAGAGTAGCCCTGTAATCATCATCCCCATAGCCAAATACAGGCGTAAAACCCAAGCCTTCATAGAATTTACGAGAAGACATAATATCCTTAACCTTTATATGTATTCCCAGACCGGTATATTCTATTTTCATACTCTCACCAACTTATATAATCCTAATCTTATTTTATTCTACCCTGAGCTCAGTAGGAAGTCTATGCCCTGCTTTATCCCTTTTAGTAATCATATAATTAATATTATGAGAGTTTATACCAACAACCAAATCCTCTGTTGATGTATCGATACCGCTACTAGAAAAAGCCCTTTCCTTAGAAGGGTTATTAGACAGAAGTGTGATCTTCTTTATTCCCTTTGCTTTCAAAAACCTGACGCAGTGACCATATTCCCTGGTATCAAACTTTAAGCCCAACCTAGAATATGCCTCTACAGTGTCTAAACCCTCCTGCTGCTCTAAATGATAGCCGTGAGCCTTCATCTTTAACCCAGCACCACGACCTTCTTGGTCATCAAGATAAAATAATATGCCCCCACGTTTGGCCAACTCTCTACATGACTTCTTCAACTGCGCACCACAGTCACAGGCCTGGGAGTTAAATACATCACCATATAAGCACCTCGAATGAACCCTAACAAGCAACCTTTCAACTCTTAGCTTATCTAAGTTTCCAAAAACCATAGCTATACCACGACCCTCATTCTTATTTTTTGGATCAAGCAAACTTACTCCGACCTCACCTTCTTCTATAAAAAGTCTATGCTCCATTGAGTGGATTATCCATCTATAAGAAGAATTAATCAAGGCTCTACTTACTACAAAGATAACAAAAGACAAAAAGAGCCCGTTAGGACTCTTTTTGTATAATTCGGCACCGTGCTACTTTCCCCCGAAGGAGTATCATCGCCGCTACTGGGCTTAGCTTCTGAGTTCGGAATGGTATCAGGCGTTTCCCCAGCGCCATGGGCACCGATCACAACTCTCCAAGTACACTATTTTTTGAAGAACTATGACTAATGACCATGGTCTTTTAGTTTTTAATTTAAATTAACTTTTGGTGATAATTATCTATTAAACAAGACTGAAAAGGTATCACGATAAAGTGAATCACAATATCATTACACTGCCTGCTAAAACTTAGATTCTCCCCTCTTAAAGAGGGGTTGTTACTTTAAATTCCCAGCAGATCAAATCACTCTGGATAAATCCAGAAATGATCTGGTCTGCATGGTGCATAAAAGCTCAATGGACCTATTAGTATATGTAGGCTCAACATGTTGCCATGCTTTCACCGCATACCTATCAACCAGATGGTCTTTCTGGGGTCTCATGGGGAACCCTAATCTTGAATGCGGCTGCGCGCTTAATATGCTTTCAGCGCGTATCCGTTCCGAAGTTAGCTCATCAGCACTGCCGTTGGTCCGACAACTG
>JAKOXJ010000075.1 GCA_029781075.1 bacterium
GTTTAGCAAGAAAGCTTTACGAACTTGGCAGAAGAAGAGTAATTATCTTAAAAGTAACTGCTGGCGGGACTCCGTTAGCTCAAGATCCAAATACTACAGCTGATTGGAACGTCCATAGTACTAACGAAATGTACAAAAGATTAAAAGATAGGTATAAGACTCTAACTGACTTCTTGGATAATCAGGGTACCAAATATAATGTAGATGGATTCTATTGGGTTCAGGGAGAATCTGATGTCAACAAGGAGGACTTTGCTGCTGCCTACGAGACTAACCTGAGAGATCTGGTTAGTACGGCAAGAACTGATTTTTCGATGTCTGACACCGCTAAGTTTGTTATCGGGAAGATTTCTACGGCAACAAGTATAGGCGTGCACCATAGTCTGCAAGGTGATGCTGGCTGTGCACCTTACACTTGTGCGCAACTACTAACTTTTAATGACGAGGTGAGAGCCGCTCAACAGGCAGTTGCTGACTCTGTGCCTGGTACGACAATAGTTGATACTGCGCCTCTGGCAAGGACCGGGTTAGGCTTACATCTGTCTAATGTTTCACAGTTGGAGCTTGGTAAAGAGCTGGCGGAATCTACTGAATTAACTACCGATAAAAAGCTACCAGTACAAAAAGAGAGCATTGTCTCTGGGATAGAGGAGTGGAATAGGATCTATAATCCTAATATTCAGCCAGAAGCTTTCCATCGTGACGGAGGCTCTTCTGTAAGGCTTGGTAATTCGATACTTTGGATGTTCGGTGATACTTTCTATAGTGTGGTTAATGCTGATAATGGTAAGCATGCTAGATCTAGTACGGCAGCAACCGCACCGATTAACGATCCATTTAATCTGAGTGAGCCAGTAGATGCAAATGGTGCTCCGTATCAGTTCTTGCCACTTAATGATGAAGAGAGACAATATAATGCGGATTCGACCAATGCGGCGGATAGGTATATTAAATGGCCAGGTAATGCTGTTAATACAAGCCCAACTGAAGCGTATGTTTATTATCAGCATATAAAATCTAGTCCAAGTGGAGCGACTAATCTGGGAGTCGGAATTGCTAGAGTTTCTGAGGGTCAGACGGTAGCAACTGACGTAAATGAATCACTTTTCCCACCTGATCAACTTTATCTACCTGCTGTTACGCATAATGGTACTCTATACCTAAGATATTGTCAGGGGGTACATCTTAATTTTGATCAGATCTGTGCAACAGCAAAGGTCCCGGTGGATCAATTAACTGATCGTAGTAAATATTTGTTCTGGGATGGCGATAGCTGGAACCCAAATATTGATTCTGCAGATTTTGAAGCTCCGGGACGTGGTTTTGCGATGATGTGGAGTGACTATTTGGGTAAATATGTGATGCTTTCTACTAGAGCGTTTAGTGGTAGTGTGACCATGAGAACTGCCGATAGACCACAGGGCCCATGGAGTGATGCTGAGCACATCTACAATACATTGGGCTCAAAATATTCTGCGATCTTCTATGCGCATCCAGAGCTTAACTCTTCAGATGGAAACATCCTAGCTTTCTCATTTGTGAAGGAAGAAACAGATCAGAATATGGCCTCTTCTATATATGGTTTAAGAATAACATTGGCCGATGGAATTGATAATGGCCTAAACGCTGATAATGGAGGTGGAACTGGTGTAGATGATGGTCCTGAGGATACTGGAGATACTACGCCTAGACCTCCGTTAACTGGTCTGATAGGTAGGGCAGTTGTAGGAGTATCGATGATGTTTGCGGCAGGGGCCTTTTTAGCAAGTGCGGTTTATGGCAATCGTGAAGGTAGTAAGAAGTCAGAGAAATAGCCTTAACATAGCATAAGCATTTTGCTAGAATAGAGACTATATGATTCTTTTGGACCGAGTTTCTAAGAAATATGGTAAGAAGGGCGTCGCTTTAGATAAGGTATCTTTTTTTATAGAGCCTAAGGAGTTCGTCGTCCTTGTGGGCTCTAGTGGAGCAGGTAAGTCGACGATACTTAAATTACTAACTCGGGAAGAAAAAGAAACAAGCGGAAAGATTGTAGTGGGGGGTGTAGATTATTCTGACCTAAAAGAAAAAGACATCCCGCTGCTTAGAAGAAAGATCGGAACAGTATTTCAAGATTTCAAGCTTCTTCCGAAGAGAACTGTTTTTGAGAATATAGCTTTTGCGATGGAAATCGTTGGTATGGGTAAAAAAGAAATCGAAAATACAGTGCCAAAAGTTATAGATTTAGTTGGTTTAACCGGAAAAGAGAAGCATTATCCTGATCAATTGTCTGGGGGGGAACAACAGCGTGTAGCTATAGCTAGGGCAGTAGTCCGACAACCGAAGATTCTAGTGGCAGATGAACCCACAGGTAATTTAGATCCTAAGCACAGTTGGGATATAGTACAGCTTCTAGAAAAGATTAATAAACATGGGACTACAGTGATTATGACTACTCATAATCAAGATATTTTAAATAAACTAAATCGAAGGGTTATTAAGCTCGATCATGGTCGAGTGGTAAGTGACAAAGTCGGTGGAAATATATCTGATGATGTAGATTATGATTCTGTAGGAAGTGACGGGAGGGTTGCCGCGTGAAGTTTTTAGGTAAGGAATTTAAGATGATAAACGCCAAGAGAATATTCTCTTCTGGGATGACTGGTTTTTTAAGGAACTCCTGGCTTTCTTCGGCAGCTATTTTAGTAATGACGGCAACTCTTTCCGTCGGTTTGTTAACTGTTATTTCTTTTGTTGTTTATGGAAAGCAGGTTGGGAGATTGGCGGACAAAGTTGAGATAAAAATCTATCTTAAAACTGATATAGCCGAAGATAAAAAGGATGCGTTCGAGGCCTACATAAAGAGTATAGATGGTGTGAAGAATGTAGATTATAAGGATGCCAAACAGGCTCTAGAGGAATATAAGGAGCTAAATAAAGATAATCCGGACAGTTTGAAGTCTTTGGAGATCGCAGGGGACACGCTTCAGTTGCCAGCTAGTTTTTCTGTTAAGATAGATAACTTTGAGGGTATTGATAATATTCAGCAAAAGATAAAAGACTCTGAGTATAATAATTTAACAGAGACAAGTGAGGTTTCAGAGGATAAGTTAAGGGCGACGAAAAATATTGCCAATGCTCTCTCGACAATCCGCAAAATAGGAATATTTGCCAGTATTATCCTGGGATCGGTCTCTGTTTTGATTATTGTTAATACGATCCGTTTAGCTATCTTTAATAGGAAGGAC
>JAKOXJ010000089.1 GCA_029781075.1 bacterium
TCTCTTGGTTTCTGCGTGCCTCATTTTCTTTGTGATAGAAAAAGTCAAAACCAAATTCTCCGATAGCTACGACTTCTGGTTCCCTTACCAACTCTTCCATCTCTTGCCAGGTTTGCGAAGAAAGATTTTCTTCTAGTTTGTCAGAGGTTGCCTCATGCGGGTGAATACCGATTGCGGCGTATGCACCATCTTTTTTATGTCTTTTGGCAAAAGCTACTGCTAGTTTAGAACTTTCTAAATCAGTCCCTACGCAGATGAATTTAGTGACCCCATTTTCTTTGCCTTCTATAATAGCCTTTTCGGCTTTCGGGTATTCTTTATCATGTATGTGGCAGTGTGTATCAATTAGATAAATCATAGATTGTTAATTATATACCTAAGATAGTGGTAGTCTTTGTTATAATTATGCTCAAGTTATAGTTATTTAAATAAAAAGGATGGATGGTGGGAACATGCCAGACTCTCTTGATATAGTCGCTGAGTCTCATAAGTTAAATGATGAGATGATAAATGGGGCTCCAGAAAAGGCGCCAAATCATCGGGAAAGTGCCAAACGATTAGTTCTTATATTTTTGGGTATATTCGTCGTAGCAGTTCTTCTTTCGTTATTCTATGTAGCCTTGTTTAAACCAGAATCAACAAAGCCTACTCCTACTCCGCAATCCAAGCCCTCTACTACTTATATAAAAATTGAGGGAGATGCTGCTCTATCAACCTTAAAGTATGGTGTAGACTATACAGTGGCGACTTCAGGCAAAAATTATTTAGTTAGCATTAAAAAAAGTCCAAAACGAGTGATATATGATGGCAAAGAAGTCTACCGTGGAGACGACCTTGCCGATACTACTTTGAGTTCGGATGGAAACAAGTGGGCAGTTGAGACGGTTAGAACTGATGTTAGATCCAAAAGGGATGAGAATACTAAGATCCTGCAGAATACCAATGTAAAGGTAAGTACTTTTATAATAAATGGTCAAAAATGGGGAGAAAAGGACAATTCAAAACTTCTTAAAGTTACCAATGATGGTGCTCCAGTCATATTAACTGACACCGGCAAGCAGACTCCGAGCCAGTATGGTGATTCGTTAAGCGAGCAAGTAATATACTTTGGTTCAAGCGAAAAGTTTAAGACAAGCTATGGCGTGGCCGATTTTAGCATGAGCGGAGATGGCTCTAACTGGTTTGCAACTACAAATAGTCCCAACACTAAGGATATCGTCGATTTCTTTGTAAATAATACAAGGAAAGAATCTCTCGATACTCGGATTCTAAAAAGAATAAGTATTGATAATGAAGGTAATTATTTGCTGGCATTCTGTCAGCAAGCCCCTGATGGCATAGGAGATGGAATACTGGGCAAAGACTGCCAGATAAGTGTTAATAGTAAGACGAGAACTACAATTTCTGGTACGGTTTATTTGGCTGATACCCTGGGCTCTACAGAAACCTATGCTGGAGTTGATAAAGAACTCAAACAAGGCTTCGTAAAAAACATCAGAAGTGATCTAGCTCTAGAGCATAGAAAAGATATGGAAGAAGACCCAAACACTTATCTAGGGGTCTATTTAAATAACACTGGTGATAAATATGCAGTTACAACAGCTAGGAATGTGGCTGGAAAGAGAAAGGTCAATCTAACTATTAACGGTAAATTGATCGATAACACTATTAATTCAGGAAGTCTATATGGATTTGGTGCAGGAGATGACTCCGCTACATTATTTATTTATCAGTTGCCAACTACTTCAGCTAGCTAGTAGAAAACTATGATGCTCGTGTGGAGATTTGCTTGAGCTTTTTGGCTTCTTCTTCGACTTCTTCGGCGAGCTCTGGGGCTCCAATTTGTTTGTAGGCATGAGCTAGCTGCACGGATGCTGGACCGCCGGGCTTTAGTTTGTGTGCTTTTTCTAGCTCTTTGATTGCGGCCTTTGGTTCATCCATCTTCTCTAGTGTTTTAGCTAGAATTATTCTTCGCCCAGGATTATCCGGATCTTTATCAATAGACTGTTCAAAGGCTCGAGCAGCTTTTTCGTATTGGCCATCATTAAAATATATTAGACCAAGGTTATGGAGGCTGCTCGCATTTTGGTTAATTCCACTGCTAATCTCAAAACACTCAATCGCCTCTTTTTTCATCCCCTGTTGGGCGTAGATTATGCCTAGCTTGTTGTATGCTCCATAGTTCTTACCGTCTAATTTAAGGAGTGCTAGTAGTGATCTCTCGGCTCGGCTTTTGTCATTTTTGACTAGGTTCTGATGGGCATCTTGCCAGAGTCTTCTTAACTGACCCTGCATAAGGTTGCTATTGTAGTTCTCAACGACATGCTGTCTAGCTAGTAGCCAAAGGCTGAGTCCAAAGATAACTATGTAGGTAAGAAGTTCGTTCACGGTTCTTCTAAAAGTTTATTTATGCTTAAGTTTAGTGCAAATTGAGCTGTTTGTACAGCTCAATCGATAATTTCTCTAATCTGGGGCGAGCTATGGGGATCGAACCCACGACCTCCGGAACCACAACCCGGCGCTCTAACCAACTGAGCTAAGCTCGCCATTCATCCATCTATTATAACAGAGCTGGATTGTAATTTTAACGCTTGTGCTTGTCAATAAATTATTTTAGGAGTAATCTATTGTTATATTTAATAAAAAATCATTAATAAATGTCAGAAAGCACCCTAGGGACAGTATTTGATTCAACTCTTATTGCAGTGGGCATTGTGGCATGTGTTCCAGCCGCAGTGATCATGGTAGCTGGAATTAGTGTTGGGACAGCAGAAATTATTCAGCATGCTGCACAATACGGTGATACAACTTTGAATCTAGCTGTACCTGGAAGAGGTAGACCCTGCTCGGCCTACCCAAGAGTAGTTAAAGAGTTGGGCCGGGATTTGGAAGCAGCCCAAGAAGTAGTTAATCAAACTAGGACAACTGATTCTGTTTGTTATATGGGTAGGACGGCTAAGGGGGCAATTTGGTATACAACAGGCCTCTAGCTAGTTTTTTGGATTAGTTGCTGAGCTTTTTTTACTATATTGGTACTGGTTATTCCGTAATGCATGAATAGTTCTTCTGGTGTCCCACTCTGTCCAAACTCGTCTTCCACACCTATTCTTACGACTGGGATTGGGTAACTTTCTGAGATTACTTCAGTTACCGCAGACCCAAAGCCACCACTTA
Source organism: bacterium (assembly GCA_029781075.1). Lineage (GTDB taxonomy): Bacteria > Patescibacteriota > Saccharimonadia > Saccharimonadales > HK-STAS-PATE-42 > HK-STAS-PATE-42. The sequence goes on from JAKOXJ010000089.1 coordinate 3,175, forward strand.
TTTGATGGTCTTCTACAGTTATAAATCGTTTGGTCTTTGTTGCTGATTGAATTATAAGTTCCCTATCCAAGGGTTTTATAGTTGGGAAGTGTAGTACTTCCGCATCAATGCCATGCTCTTTTAGTATGTGACCAGCTTGTAGAGCATGCCAGGTAGCTGTACCAGTAGAAAGAATAGTAATTTGGTGTCCATCTTTTAACTTAATTCCTTCTCCAATTACAAACTTAGTATTGGGATGAGTAAAGACAGGGACTTCTTGCCGGGACAGTCTTAGGTAGCTTGGGGACTTTGTCTTTGCAATTGCTAGCGTGATCTTCTCTGCTTCGACAGAATCAGCCGGAGCAAATACTTGCATGTTGGGTAGTACTCTCATTAAAGCGATGTCTTCAAGCATTTGATGTGTTGCCCCATCTGGGCCTACGCCAAGACCGGCGTGTGAGCCAACTATTTTGACGTTCTGATTATTTAGGCAGATTGTTGTTCTGATTTGCTCCCAGCAACGTCCAGGACAGAAGGCTGCATAACTGCTGGCAAAAGGTACTTTATCCATCTTAGCCATACCGCTAGCTACTGTTACTAGATTCTGTTCTGCAACTCCGACTTCTATAAACCTCTCCGGGAATTCGTCTCTAAATTTGCCCATTCCTGTACTCTCTGCGAGGTCGGCACACAAACCAATAACTTGCTTGTCATCCTGGGCTGCTTTTAGGAGACCTCTTCCATAACCTGCTTTAATTGGCTCTTTTCTGATATCGGGTTCAATCATAAATAACCTTTCCTTTTAGTGATCTCAGCTCGTGCAGGGCCTCAAGAGTATGTTTGTGGTCTGGAGCTCCACTGTGCCAGTGGAAGTCTCCTTCCATAAAGTGGACACCTTTGCCAGGTATAGTATGGGCAATAATTACTGATGGTTTTTCAGAGACTGCCCTAGCCATCGCACAGGCGTCTACAATTGCTTCTATGTTGTGACCGTCAACTTCTTGAACATGCCAACCGAATGACTCCCATTTATCCCTTAAATCTTCTAGCGGCATAACTTTTTCTGTTGGACCGTCTATTTGGATGTTGTTTCTATCGATAATTGCAGTTAGATTATTTAGCTGATACTTAGAAGCAAATAGTGCCGCCTCCCAAATATTACCTTCATCAAGTTCGCCATCACTCATAGTTAAGTAAATATGCCTATTATTACTGCTATCTAGTTTTAGGGCTAGGGCCATGCCAGCTCCTTGCGAAAGGCCAGATCCGAGCGGCCCGGAGGTGTTTTCTAGGCCGGGGAGAGTGGTCCTTTCGGGATGTCCTTGTAATCTTGATCCATATTCTCTGAGAGTGAGCAGTTCCTTTTTTGGGAAGTAGCCGGCGTGGGCCATAGTGGCATACTGAACTGGTGCGCAGTGACCATTGCTCATAAAGAAGATGTCTCTTTCTGGCCAGTCTGGGTCTTTTGGATCGTATCTTAGGACTCTAAAATATAGAGCGGTCATTATGTCAGCCATACCTAATGGTCCTGCGGCATGTCCAGATCCAGCTTTTTCTAGCATTAATATAATGCTTTCTCTTATCTTCTCAGCCTGATCTTCTAGCTCCCTTATGGTCTTATCTTTCACTGCTTACCCACTCTTTTGGCTTATGCTTAATTATAGCAAAAATATCTATCATCTGGCTTTAATATTGTTCTGCATCTTTTGCCAAGCTTCTATCTTGAGCATCTCTTCCTTATCCAGCCAGCAAATGTTTCGACCTTTCCAGTCTACTTTCCCAAATTCATATTTGTACATTGAGATTAGGTTTAGGTAAACCTCGACTCCGATCATTATTGGCAGGTTAAATATAGCTAGGAACCAACCACTTGGATTTACTCTTGTCACTAGCATCAGATGGGATAGCCACCAAAAGAGAGTTCCTATTACCCCGAGGACTACACTGAGTGTGTATTGATGGGTTGAGATTGCCTCAATTAGTCCAAGGGCTGGAGCGACCAGGGCTGCTAAAATGAGCAAAATTGTATAACAGACTACGGCTGGATTGCGTCCCATATGGGGATAGTAGCTCCTAACGGCAGAATCCCATAGGCTAGAGAGCCTTTTTCTGGTAATCACTCCATCATCTGCATTCGCGAAGGCGTAGAAGTAAGAGTCGGTTGCATAAAGTTTAGTTGCAATGTTTTTCTCTGGATTAACTACGTCTGATATCTCTGTAAATGTCTTGATATCTTCCAATGCTTTTTTTTCGATCATCCAGAGACTACTAGAAACCGGAGGACGTCTCAGTAGGTTTCTAAAAGTTGTTTGCCAGAGTAGCCTAAGAGGCTGAAGAAGTTGTGGCCAGAAATCTAGATGTAAGAACATTGGTTGCATTGAGACCATCTTGTAGGTATAGAACTTGGCAAACTGAATCATCCTGCTAATTGTCCTGGGTGATATTTTTGTATCGACGCCTAAAAAGAGTATGTAGTCTCCGCTTGCTTCTTTGGCTAGTCTTTCATAGGCCCAGTTCTGCCCAAGCCAGCCAAGTGGTGGCTCTTGACCAGATATGAACCTGACCCCATGGTTTGCATAAAAGCTCATTAGGCTTCCCGTACCATCAGTACTGCAGTCATCTAGAACGAGCACCTCCATCTTTCCATAATCAGAACTTAATACTGCGTTAAGACAGTCTGCCAGTGCTTTATCCTCGTTCCTGGCGGCAATTGCAACAGTAATGGTCGGCTGTTGAGCTTTTGTAAGTTTTGGGGTCTTATAGAGCCTTGATCTTGAAATCGTCCGAATGACGTTAATCAACGCTGTAACTGAGGCTACAAAGCTTATCCCGATGACGGAGTCCATTAGAAGGCTAAAGTTAAGAGCCTGTGTAAGTTGTATTTCTAACGAAAATATCAAACATATACCTAAGATTAGTAGTGCAGCGTTTAGCCAGATCGACGCTACCATATTTTTGTAATCAGTTCTCTCTGATCCATAGCGCAAGAAGTTAAAGCTCAGGAAAATAATGAGAGTAGCCATTATGTAGATACTGATATCGAAACCAAATCTATACATCCAGTATATTGAAATTAGATTTAGCACGGCTAGAGCTCTAACCACCATCCTCGTGATTAGATGAGGTTTAAATGTACAGACTATAGATGCTAGTAAACTGCACAATGCAGAGGTGGCTATAGCGTATATTAGGTAGATATTCATTTTTTTCCCACCGTTTAAAATATTTCTCTATATATTGCTTATGATTTTAGCAGAATCTAGTGTTAAACTTAAGTTATATGAGTGAAGATATTTTAGCAGTAGTTATTGTTCTTGGTCTAGGATTTTTTGTCCTGGGTTTTGTTCTTATTAAAAAACTTGGAGAGATCCAAAATAGTGGCTCGTCTACTAAAGAAAATGAAGTCTTGAGACAGGATATTCAATTCTTAGAGCAGAAGCTGGCTGCCTTAAATGAGACCTTAAGAGACCAGGTAAACACTCGTCTGGATAAGAATCATGAGTTAATGAGCTCTACTTTTGAGAAACAACTTAAGCAGTCTCAGGAGATCATCGCTGATGTTAATAGGAGGCTTACTAAGTTAGACGAAGCTAATAAGCAGGTCGTTGACGTTACTAGTGAGCTTAAGACTTTGCAAAATGTGTTGCAGAACCCTAAACAGCGTGGGGTATTGGGCGAATACCATCTAGAGACGGTACTTTCTAATGTTCTTCCTCCTGGTAGATTTGAGCTGCAGTATAAATTTAAAAATGGTGAGGCTGTTGATGCGGTTGTTCTATTGCAGGACGGTAAGTTGCTCCCAGTTGATAGTAAGTTCAGTTTAGAGAACTATAATCGTTTGGTCGATGCTAAAGATAAGGATAAGCGTGAGACCCTTGCTACTTTATTTAAGAATGATCTAAAGAAAAGGATTGATGAAACCTCTAAGTATATCCGGCCAAATGAGAATACGATGGATTTTGCCTTTATGTTTATTCCAAGTGAGGCAATTTACTATGATCTTCTAGTTAATAAGGTAGGCGCCAGTGGAGTTCAAGCTCGTGACTTACTGGAGTATGCTTTTCAAGACAAAAAAGTAATTATTGTTAGCCCAACTAGTTTTATGGCTTATCTTCAGACGGTTCTACAAGGCCTCAGAAGCCTACACATTGAGGAGCAGGCAAAAGAGATCCAAAAGCGCGTTGGAGACCTTGCCAGGCATATAAATACCTACGAGGGCTTTATGCAAAGTCTTGGTAAATCTCTCGGAACTACTGTAAATCATTACAACAAGGCTCATAAAGAACTTGGTAAGATCGATAAAGACGTTATGAAGATAGCCGGTTCTGATTCTACAGTTGAACCGCTGTTGATAGAAAGACCAGTTGAAGAGAGTTAAGTATTATTTAGTTCAGTCTTAACTGTGTTCCAGATGGTTGGGTTGCCGTTGACCATTCTCCAGTACCACCATTCTGATCCCCAGAAGTAGACATCCTTGATGCCGGTGCGTTTAGCGAACTCTATATTATCTTTTATATCTTCTGGGCTCATTGTTTTATTCTGTTCTTCAATTGAGGCATCTTTAGTATCTCCAGAAGCTACCCATGGCTCTAGTTGGAATTCATGGATGATGCTCGGTTTGCCAGTCAGTATTTTTTGGCCTTGAGCTAAGAAGGCGTAATACCAGGCTGGGAAGGGATAGGTTACATAGCCTAAGGTATTGTTGTGTACTTTTCTATAAACACTGATACCATAAATATCTGGTTCTGGCTGGCCAAGAGCAAAGCCGCCGTAGTTATTTGATCGGGTAAGAATTATTGGAGTCTTAGGGTCTAGCTGCTTGACCAGGTTTAATTCATCAACTAATCTATCACGAGAGAAATCTGGGCAAATACCGAAATCCTTTAAGAAGTACTCATTTTCTAACTGGTAACTTTCTAGGGCTGGGCTGTCTTTGTACCTTTTGACTACTTCTGCGATGTAGTTTTTAAGAGGTGGATACCATTCTTCTTTTGGCATATTCTTAGACCATTCTGGTTGATGGCATTCTGGCCATCGTGGCTGTCTGAGGCCTAGCGAAAGTGATATCTTTACTCCTCTTTTTTCTGCTTTAGCAAACTGCCAGTCCAGATCAGATAAGTCATAAACACCCTGTTCTTTTTCTCCTTGTGACCAATAGCTTACAAGTCTTAAATGCTTTATATTTAGGTCGTCGATTATCGCAGAGTAGGCTTCTTTAGGATCAACTCCAAGATGCTGCGCATATTCGCTTACAAAAGTTGTACCAAACTGCTGTTGTTTAGAGTCTTGAGATCTTTGGTATCTAAAAGCAATTAACCTCATAGATAAGACCAAGATGACGGAGGCTATGACGAGGCTAAAAATAATTTTTTGAACTAGACTAAAAGAGACCCAAATACTTTTTAGGTATTTTGGGGTCTCTTTTAGTCTAGATAATCTTAGCTTCATCTTCGAGATTTGTGGTCGGGGTGATTGGACTCGAACCAACGACCTCACGGTCCCAAACCGCGCGCGCTACCAACTGCGCCACACCCCGAACCTATATCTATTATACCAAGATATGGATTCTATCTAAAGGTCAAGCCAACCGCTATACCAAAAGCACAAGCTATACCACTTATTAGCACTGTTTTTACAGCGTACTTTAGCCTGTTGCCATTTAACACTTTTCCTCTCCACCAGCCTAACACGAATAAGCTAACAAAAGTAAAGCTAATAATAATTACGTTATTAGTTATACCTATGAATAGCGGTACCATTACCCATAATCCAGTAATAAAGTATGCAGCTAGCATTAGGCAGCCTTTTAAGAGGGCATCCTTGTCCTTTGCTTTACTGTCATCGTTGGAGATGAACTCACCTGCGCCCATACTAGTTGATTCAACCACGATAGTAATAAGTCCCGCGGCGAGTAGAGTTGATTTTGATGTGCCCGCAGCTATAAGACCTGTTATTACTCCTGTGGTCGAAACAAGACTATCCTCTATCCCAAATACTACTGTCCTTAGGTTATCTCTTAATCTGTCCATTTTGATAATTTTATAGGTTAGCCACTAGTAGATTTGCAATAGCAACGCTAGCATCTTTACTGGATATGGTCGAAGCTTGGCCTGGCCTACTTACTGATACTGTATATATCTTCTTCCCTTTCCTAACTATTAGTTGGTTAGCAGAATCTGAGTATGTGGCTTCATCGCCAAGTTTATCAACTGACTCTGAACCCTTTCTTGCTACTGCAGATTGAATTTGTTTCTTAGCACTATCATTATCGGTTGTATCCCGCACAACCATAGTTATAGTCCTAAAAGGCGTATCTTCTAGCTTATAGGTACATGTTGATATAAAAGTGGGCTCATTTCTATCGCCAAATGTACCACCAGATCTAGTGGCTTTTACACCCATTATATTTTTAATTTGTTCCTCATTAACAGTCTCACACGTTTTACTTGGTTTTGGTTGATCATCTGACAGGATGGAACTTTTCTTGACATGCCTAATCTGGTAGCCGAATATTGTTCCTTTATTTATTAATCGCTCAGTGATCAATCCAATAAATAGTAGAGCAACAATTGTTATGAGAATGTTCTTTAGTGTCAGGTATTTTTTGTAGTTTCTTATTTGCATCTATATTTTTCTCTTATTTCTTCTAGTATACACTCCCACCCCAATACCAGCAGTAATTAGTACTCCACCAACTATCAAAAGTATCATAATATCCTGTCCGGTATTGGATAGGCTGCTCAAGCCTCCAGATTGCCCTGAGCCGCTATCTTCAGTGACTCCGTCCCAGGCATAGGCAATCTTGGTGAAGTTGTCACTAGATAAAGTGTCCAATACATCATTTTCTGCCTGAGCAAAGATATTTTGAAGTTCAGAATAGTCCGGGTCTGTTGGTAGAGAGCTCTGAGTGGCATAGTTAGTATAGCTTGCTTCTGGGTTTGAATTCACAGTGAAGTTAAGACGAACTGTGAATGAAGAACCTGAGGCCAGGATATGGGATGAACCAGTATATGCACATGGGACCAGTTGATGATTAGGATGACCTGAGGCTGCTGCACCAAGATAGGCAGAAGATCCTGGGCCTAGATCGACACAGCTAATATTAGGAGTTGATGTGCCAGCATAGGTTAAGTCATTGCCTGGGTACAGATCCGCAAGAAGATTGTTAGTGCCCTGGCTGCCGTTGAATAGGGATAGATCAACTCCCATTGGCCCTTTATTGGTGATGGTGACATCATAGCTAACCGTACTGCCTGGAGTATGTCCTTTGAATGGAGCGACTAAGGCTTTAGAGATAGATAGATCAGCAACTGGTAACGAGGCAGCCAGGTTATTGGATCCTCCTTGGTTTAGGATATAGCTGATTAGATCTGTGGATCCATCATAAGCTCCACCAAAGATATTTTCAGAATCTGGGTCATACAAGTTAACTTGAGCGACGGCATAGTTAGTGAAATCAAGATCAGAATCATTGGAGACTTGAGTGGTCATGATGCCGCTGACGCTGTCTCCACTATTTAGCATATGAGTCGAACCAGTGGTGTCATAACAGCTAACTAGCTCATGGTCACTGTGATCACCCATTGCAGCACCAAACAGAGATGCACTTCCTGGACCAAAAGATGAGCAGTCAATAGAATCTGAGCTAGACCAACCAGTATAGGTCATGTCTGGTGGCATGACATCTAGGAATAGGTACAGGAAGCCGTTTATACCAATACTGCCATCGTACTGACCTATATCCAGTGGGTATGGACCATGATTAGTGAAAGTGAATTGATAGTTAAGGGTTGCTCCAGTGGCTAGGTCTTGTGGGTTTAGCAAGGTCTTAGAGATAGATAGGTCAGCAGTTGGTGGGACGATGTTAGTGCTGTCCTGATAAATATCTGTCCCACCTGTGTCATTAACATTAAAGCTACCACTAGCTAGACTAGAGATAGAGTGATTAACACTGAGAATATTATTCTTCCCACAGGCAATGTCTCCAGTGAAAGTGATAACTAGGTTCTGTCCTGGTTCAAGCAGACCACTCCAGGTATAGTCTGGTGAGCCGTTGTATGTACCGAGATCTGTGGCACTGCCAGATACTCCGATATTAGTGATGTCTATACAGTTTGCTGCAAAGTCAAAGTCTATCCCTGTGATACTAGTTGGCCCATTGTTAGTGATAGTCTGAGTTATTTGATGTCCTGTGGTGTTAATTAAGACTTCACCTAGATTATCTGTGGTATCAATACTTAGTGAGGTTGTTAGTTGGGAGATGGAGGTGGAATCCTGAGTATTATCATTACCATGAGATGAGTCATCAACACTTACCCCACTCCTACTAAATAGCGTTGGAGTATGATTGAAGTTTATATAATCATCTTTTCCACAACTCACATCGCCAGTGAAAGTGATAACTAGGTTCTGTCCTGGTTCAAGCAGACCACTCCAGGTATAGTCTGGTGAGCCGTTGTATGAGCCAGGGTTTGTGGCGCTACCTGTCACATCAATGCTAGTTGTATTGAAGCAATCGGATTGGCTTAGGTCAAAGTTAATTGAGTCAATAGTGGAGGGCCCATTATTAGTGATGGTCTGAGTTATTTGATCCGTTGGCTGGTTC
>JAKOXJ010000097.1 GCA_029781075.1 bacterium
CAAGAGCTCAACAAGCAAGCAGTTATTGCGGTTGGAATATCAACCTTCCTAGCCCTTCTAATCATCCTCCGCTAATTATAAAAAGGGGGATTGTTACCCTGAGCTATATCTGTTATACTATAGAAGATATTTCAATAATAACTTCAGTGAGTAAGAAATAAATGATCGACCAGAAGAAAAAACAAGACATTATAAAAAAACATGCCGTCTCAAAAAATGATGTTGGCTCAATCCAGACTCAAGTTGCCGTCTTAACAGAGCGCATCAAAGAGATTACAGCCCACTTAGATAACAATAAGAAGGATAACCATGCCAGACGAGGTCTACTACAGATGGTCGGACAAAGAAAAAGATTCCTCGCCCACCTAAAAAAGACTGACTTTGAGTCCTACGCTGGCCTAATAAAAGATCTCGGCCTAAGAAAATAGCTACTTAGCCACCTTCTTACTGTATCTAACTAAGTAGGGGCTGGTTACTCCGTCCTCCAGGTTATGTCTTAGGGCAGCCTTCAGCCTAACCATTGGATCTATCCGTTTACTCATAGCCTTCCAATCAGATATATAGACAGTCTGTAGATATCTAATTAAATCTCCCCCATCTATAAACTCAACCAACTCTAAGGTATCATCACGACCCATAACTTCTTCAAGAACAAATCGTTTTATTGGAGTATACGTTTCAACAATATCAATCGTTCCACCATCATTAGCAAGCCTACCTATACTATCCACTAATCTAGCTACCTCATCAGTAGGTTGATCATATTTTATACTACCATCTGGATTCTTCGGTATCGCCCTTAGATCTCCAAGAACGTTTGCAGCATATATTAGGTCAAATTTTCCTCCTCCGCCATTATATGAACTTACCGGCATCCTGAAAAAATCTACTTTAGACCTATCAAGACCAAGTCTAATAGCGGCATTATCAAATACTACATCCGCGTTATTACCTTCAATAGAACCCTCCCAAACACCTAAGTCGACACCGACGTACTGACTAACCTTTGGATCAGTAATGTGTCCCTCGGCAGGATAGTTCCACGGACCAATTTCTAAAACTCTCATTTATACACATATTATAACATAAACACTATCGTAAAATCAACACTCTACCCCTAATCTGCTATAATTAAAAGTGAAGTTTAATCGGGTGAATCCGGCTAGAAGACAAGAAGGTATTTGTCATCTATCTCAATTCCTCGATTAACTCTTAGCTAAATCAACTAAAATCAAAATATGAGCACATTAAACCCCTACAACAAAGAGATAATTAAGCTAGAGACAGAATTCTGCGGCCGAACACTAACCCTAGAAGTAAACCGTCTAGCTTTTCAATCTAAAGGAGCAGTTACTGTAACCTACGGAGATACCGTCGTTTTAGGTATAGCCAACGTCAAAGATGAAGTCGCTGAAGGTTTTGACTACTTTCCACTTTCAGTAGACTATGAAGAGCGTATGTACGCTGCCGGAAAAATCTCTGGCTCAAAGTTTATCAAACGAGAGGGGAGACCAACCGACGAAGCCATTCTAACTGGAAGACTAATCGATCGCCCAATCAGACCCCTATTTCCTAAAGGTTTTAGAAACGAAACCCAGGTAGTCGTAACCGTACTAAGTTTAGATCCAGAGCTCGGCGCTGAAACTCCAGCCCTAGTTGCCGCCTCTGCCGCCCTGATGCTGACTGGAGCACCTTTCGAAGGACCAGTAGCCGGAGTACGCTATGGTATAGATACGAGTGGTAGCCTCATTCGATACCCAGCCAATTCCCAAAAAGAAAACTCACTTTTAGACCTTTTTGTAGTAGGTACAGAAAGCGCCATTATGATGGTCGAAGCTGGAGCTAAAGAAGTCTCAGAAGAACATATGGCCCAAGCACTTATCGCCGCCCAAGGAGCCATCCAGCCAGCTATCCAGATCCAAAAAGATCTTGCTGCCAAGCTCAATATCCAGCCAATGGAATATGATCTAGTTTTACCAACAGAAGAAGTAACTGCACAGGTTAACCAATTCTTAGAAGGTAAGCTCGGCCAAAACCTCATTTCTGTAAAGAATGAAGAAAGAATCGCCGCCAACTCAGAATTAAAAAAAGAGTTCTCGGACTGGCTGAACAAAAAAGTTGATGATCAGGAGATTGAACAATTCGAAAGAACAAATTATTGGGATGCCTTCGACAGTGCGATCAAAAAAGATATCAGAAAAAGCATTCTAGAGACTGGAACCCGCCCAGATGGCAGAAAATCGACTGACATCAGACCGATCACCGCAGAAGTTGGCGTACTGCCAAGAACTCACGGCTCATCAATATTTACTAGAGGCGAAACTCAGGCACTAAATGTCACAACTCTTGCCCCACTAAGTTATTCACAAACCATCGATGGCATGACCGGAGAGCACGAAGAAAGATTCTTCCATCACTATAATATGCCCGGCTACGCTTCTGGAGAGATCAAAAGAATGGGTGGCACTAACAGGAGAGAGACTGGTCACGGACACCTCGCTCAACGCGCCAACGAAGCCGTTTTACCATCAGAACAAGAGTTTCCATATGCCATTAGAGTAGTTACCGAAATAACTTCATCAAATGGTTCGACCTCGATGGCCGCCACCTGTTCTACATGCTTGAGCCTAATGGACGCCGGAGTCCCAATTAAAGCTCCTGTTAGCGGTATCGCCATGGGTCTCATGATGGACGAATCTACTGGCAAATACGTCATCTTAAGTGACATTATGGGTCCAGAGGACTTCTCTGGAGACATGGATTTTAAAGTAGCCGGAACACCAAAGGGTATCACGGCCCTCCAAATGGACATCAAACTAAAAGGCTTAACTCCACAAATCTTAGCCGAAGCCCTTAATCAAGCCAAAGCTGGACGCCTCCATATCCTCCAAGAGATGCTAAAAACAATCCCTGAGCCTAAGAAAGATTTGAGCCCATATGCCCCTCGAGTAATCTCAATCCAAATTAACCCAGACAAGATCGGCGCAGTTATTGGCAAAGGCGGCGAAAACATCCAAGCTCTCACCAAAGAAACTAACACCGAAATAGATATTAATGACGACGGAATAATCACCATTGCCTCACCAAATCTTGAAAACATCGAGCTAGCTAAAAGTAGAATTCAACAACTAACCGAAGAGCCAGAAATCGGCAAAGAGTACCGAGGTAGGGTAGTAAAAATTATGGAATTCGGCGCCTTCGTAAACATACTCCCGGGTATCGACGGCCTAGTTCACATTTCCAATCTAAGCCTGGACGGTAGTCGAGTAGAAAAAGTCGAAGACGTAGTGAAAGAAGACCAAGAAGTAGTAGTAAAAATAATCGACATCGACCAAAAATCCCACAAAATCTCCCTCAAGTTAGTGAAATAAAAACATAAGTAATTTACTATCCAAAGCACTGGTGATACTACTAGTGCCATGACTAAAAGATATGAATTCAAGGTCCTCGGAGAGTCCACCCTAGATGATACAACCAAAGGTTGGAAGCACAAATGCGGAGCAATATTAATGGGGAAGACCGTATTCCTAACAGTTAGAGACGGAGTATCCTCATTATCGGGAAGCGGAGAAGTACAACGTGAGGTTGTCCCATACTGTCCAACATGCGAACCAAATATCAGGACATATGGAAGTATCTCACCAGACGGAACTATAGATCACCCAAGCTACATCCTTGAGCAAGAGTCACAGCCAGCTTCTAACTAAATACTACCTCTGTTATAATCAGAGTTAATGAAAATCCTAGGTATCGAAACATCTTGTGATGAGACTTCCGCAGGTATTGTAGAAGATGGTCATAAGCTACTCGCAAATATAGTTAGAACTCAAATTGATATCCATAAAGAATATGGTGGGGTAGTCCCAGAAATCGCTGCCAGAAGTCATATCGAAGTCATATTACCAGTCGTAAATCAGTCTCTCAAAACAGCTAAACTCGACTGGAAAGAAATTGATGGAATTGCCGTGACTAACGGACCAGGATTACTGGGAAGCTTAATGATTGGTACTTTAACGGCCAGAATGTTAGCCCTAATTCATAGAAAGCCAATATACCCAGTTCACCATGTTTTGGGACATATCTATGCCAACTGGCTACTAGAAGAACAGCCCCAGTTCCCAGTTCTAGCCCTAATAGTTAGCGGAGGCCACACTCATCTTTTTTACCTAGAAAGCCATCTCAAAGTGAAACTCATCGGGAGAACAACCGATGATGCCGTTGGCGAAGCCTATGATAAGGTCGCCAAGCTTATTGGCCTTCCATACCCTGGTGGCCCAGCAATCGATAAAGCCTACCATCTAGGAAATCCTGATTTCCTAGACCTCCCAACACCGAAGGGATCAGGAAAGTACGACTTCAGTTTCTCTGGTCTAAAAACAGCCGTACTCAGGAGATCCCAAGAATTAATAGGAGAAGACTTCAGATTCCCTAGCTGGCAAATTTCCAAGAGACTAACAGAAGAGCAAGTTAATAATATCGCCGCTAGTTTTCAGAAAAAAGCCGTAGAAATATTAGTAGATACCACCAAAAAAGCATTCGATGAATTCCAACCCAAGAGCGTTATTATCGGCGGGGGAGTCGCCTGCAATGATTATTTACGAGAAGAGCTCCAAAAAGCCCTCCCAATCAAGCTTAATTACGCCCCAATAGATCTTTGCACCGATAACGGCGCTATGATCGCCGCCCTAGGCTGCTTTATGCACGAATACTCCAAACCAGTCGACCCAAGAGACATAAAAACCGAACCATCCCTCAAAATTCAGTACCAAGCTTAAGAACTTGTACATTCTGTCTACATTTGCTATAATCTAAGTTGCTAATAAACAAATCTCTTTTCTAATTACACCCCACAAGAACAGAAGAAGAATAGTCGCGATCCGTCCTTATTAAGGTAGATATAAACTTAATAACGATCAATTACGATTATTAACTCTTAAACAAAATTAGAGAAATACGCAAAAAGTTTAGTAATCGTTTAACCAAGACGCGTATAAACTCACACATTATTTAACAAATAAACTAATGGAAGAATTAAACAATATTAACCAAAATCAGCCAAAGAATAACGGCCAAAGAAACAATCGACAAAATAAGCCAAGACCGTCAACTGCAGGACCACTTGTAAGCTCTCGCTCTAGAGCCATCCAAGCCTCTAGACGAAGCCAAGATGACGCCAACAAAGCCATTACCAACTTCAACGTAGTCGAAGGTAAATTAAAGAATGATTCAGCCGGACCACTGAAAAAAGATACTTTAAGAATCGTCTTTTTAGGAGGGATGAATGGCATTGGTACCCATAACTTTGTAGTCTTAGAGTACAATGATGACGCTTTAGTTGTAGACTGTGGTATGGACCTGACTTTAGGCCAATTACCAGGGGTAAACTTCGGAATCAGTGATATTGACTACCTCCTTAAGATTAAGCACAAAGTTAAGGGATATGTCTTTACCCATGCTCACCTAGACCACGTCGGTGCGGTTCCTCATGTCCTACCAAAAGTACCCGCTAAAGTATATGGATCTGCTTTTACTTGTGGTTTTATCGAAGAGCGCTTTAAGGATGATCACTTCCACCTAAGAGACCAAGAATATACCCCAGAGTGTGTCCCTATGAACATGGACAACCACGAGAGGCTAATTGTAGGCTGCTTTACTATTGAGCTTATTAGAGTAACTCACTCAACCCCAGACTCATCAATGGCTGTAATAGATACACCGGTCGGAAGAATAATCCACACTGGAGACTTCCGCCTAGACCCAGAACCGCTAGATAAACGACCAACCGATATGGAACGCCTCCGAAGTCTGGCTACAGATGACAAGAAAGTACTAGTTCTAATGGAAGAGGCCACCTATGCCCAGGCCCCAGGCCGTGTCCCTACAGAGAGTACCCTACAAAAAAGCTTCTCAGAGATCATGGATAAGACTCACGGCAGAATTTATGCAGCCAGTTTCTCATCCAACATGAACCGTGTACAGATGATCGTAGAAGAAGCCTACAAACATGGACGTAAAGTCTGTATAACTGGCCGAAGTATGCTTAACTACCTAGAACTTTCTGTAAAACTTGGCTTAGTTAAAATCCCTGCCGGAGCAATTATACCAGTTAGAGAAGCTCTGAACGTACCCGATGACCAACTTGTTATTATTACAACCGGTGGTCAAGGAGAAGCTAACGCCGGATTAACCAGAATGAGTACTGGTGAACACCGCGACTTTAAGCTAAAAGCTGGAGATACTGTCGTACTCAGCTCAACCCCAGTTCCTGGTAACGAAGTCAGCATGGAGAAATTAGAAGATGATCTTACTCGAATGGGAGTAAAGCTCTTTACTGCTAGAAATCATGAAGTCGATGGCTCTGGACCACTCCATGTTTCTGGTCACGCTAGACGAGAGGAGCTTGCCGAAGTCATAGACCTACTAAAGCCAAAGTACCTTATACCGATGTATGCAGGGCCTAGGCACCGAAAGTACCTAGCCGAACTTGCTCTAGAAAACGGAATGTCAGCCTCTAATGTCTTCTTAATCGAAGACGGAGAAGTACTTGAGTTTGCAACAGATGAAACAGCCAAAAGGGCAGGGAAGATCCATTCCGGAACTATCTTAATTGATGAAACCGGCATGATCGTCCCAAGTCTAGTCGTTAAAGACCGTCTAATTATGAAACAGGATGGTATCGTCAGTATCGTCCTAACAATCGACAAACGCTCACGCAGACTAATATCAAGCCCAGACATCATAACTAGGGGCTTCATCTACATCAAAGAGAATGAAGATCTCATGAACGGTCTAAGAGATCACCTCCGTAAAATGACCGCCGAAAGATACGGACGAAGCACACTTGATGAATTCAAATACGAGCTCAAAGACTTCGTTACCCACTACCTATACGAGCACACCAACCGATCACCAATCGTAATACCAGTTGTAAACGTTATAGGTGGAGGTCCCAACGATCCAAAGAAAAAACCTGCTCCAAAACCCGACTGCGACCACTAAAACTCTTCG
>JAKOXJ010000011.1 GCA_029781075.1 bacterium
ACCGAGGATGAGACAGCAGATTATGAATGTGAAATTATAAAGAACTCAGCTTGGTAGATACCGACTAGGCGATCTTCAAGAAGCCAAAACAAAAGAAGTATCAAGAATTGATTAGCTTGCTTGAGTATTATTACAGTCAGGACCTTTGCCGCATGCTTTAGCAAAACTTTCACCTAACACCTCCATAGGGAATCCTTCTGGGTTAAAAGCTGCGTCTACGATACATCCAGCACATCTTTGGGCGGGGCTAGGTGGGCAAGTCAGCTGACTAGAATCTGAATCCAAGGATGGTACTCTAATACTAATACCAAAACCAGGAATCTCTACACATCTAGTACTGATGTTTAACCCAGCGAGTTGACCTGCCATAGCCCAATTATGTTCTAGAGTTTTCCAGCTCATTTTTAGACCAGCTTCGCCCTGATCTCTCACTACTTTTCCAGCTCGACGAATTGGCCCAACAACCATTTCCTCCAAACTAACTCCTCGACTAACCTTACCTCTACCAAAGTTTGGCATATAAAATTCCTTCCTATAAATTTAGAGTTTAGTGATTAATCTACGCCCTTCGAGATATCTTGTGCAAGCTTAAGCTTGATCTGTCTCAAATACTCGATCTGGATGGAAACATGCTGGTACACCATCAAGTCTCTTTAAGCCTGCTACCTCCGAACCTTTATCTGCTTTCGTACTACCATCAACAACTCTAAAATCTTCAACTACTATTGCACCAGCAATTAACACTCGTCTTGGACAAGCATTACACACCCTTTTACACTCAGGCTTCTGTATAAAGTAAACATCTAGCATAGTAGGTTGGCCATCTTCTGCAACAAAATTCTCAGCCCCAGGATAAATCGCAACTTCTTTTATTAAAGATTGATCTCTCATATGCCAATTATTATACAACTTTTTTATTGATATGTTTAATCTAACAGGGATTTAGAGTATAATGAAGTAATAAATACTATGCGCGAAAATCTTCCAATTGTAGCTATTGTTGGCCGAACCAACGTCGGAAAGAGCAGTCTTACTAATGCCATGCTTGGCTATGCCCGTTCTATTGTTGCCAGAGAGAGCGGAACAACCCGAGATTCAGTTTTTGCTGTTGCAGAGTATGACAACAATAAATTTTGGCTAGCTGATACGGCCGGCCTAAAAAAAGCTTCTGACGAGTTCGAAACTACCATTCAAGAACAGATCCAAGAAGCATCTGAAGCAGCCGACCTCATACTGGTAACAGTTGAAGCAGGCTCTCAAATTAGTGACGAAGATACTAAAGTCGCCCGCCTTGCTAGAAAGAGTGGCAAAGAAGTGGTCCTTATTATCAACAAACTAGATAAACTCAAAGACGACCAGCAAATAGAAGCCAACAAATGGCGACGCCTGGGTATTGAAGATATCTACTTTACTTCTGCGATCCATAAGGAAGGAGTTGAAGAAGTCCTAGAAAGAATTGTTAAGACTGTACCCGCCAAAAGTTCTTATGCAGACAGTGACCTCACTATTGCCTTCCTAGGACGTCCAAACGTCGGAAAGAGCTCCATCTTCAATGCGCTAGCTAAAAAGCAACAAGCCGTCGTTGCTGACGTTGCAGGCACAACCCGTGACATCAACTCCATCAGGATTAAACATCATGGCAAAAATATAGAGCTTCTAGATACAGCTGGTATAAGAAAACCCGGTAAGATAGAACAGGGTCTAGAAAAGTTTAGCGTACTAAAATCACTACGTGCCATTCAGCAAGCTGATGTTTGCATTGTTCTAATTGACGTTACCGAACTCGCTACCGGAATGGACCAAAAGATCTTAGGAATGGTAAAAGATGCCAATAGGGGATTGATTATCGCCGTTAGCAAATGGGATCTATACGAGGATAAGGATGCCTTTAGCTCAGAGTATGTAAGTGCAAAGCTGCAATACGATCTCCAGTTTGTACCATGGGCACCACTTGTCTTTACCAGCTCAAAAGAAGACAAGAACCTTAATAAACTAATTGAGCTCTCACTAGAAGTTCAGTCAGAACGTAGCAGACAAATTAAAACCTCAGAACTTAATAAATGGCTCAGAGAGGCGATTAATCATCATGAGCCCCCAACTGCCAAAGGAAACCTGCATCCACGCCTACAGTATGCAGTGCAAGAACAAGACACCCCATACCCAAGCTTCCAGCTCCACGGTAACCATGTTAGAAAAATCCACTGGAGCTATAAACGTTATTTAGAAAAATCACTAAGAGATACTTTCAAGTTTACCGGAACACCAATAGAGATCTGGTTCATCCAAAAAGAAGTTAGGGGCATCAAGAAGAAAACCACCTACAAAGACGCCCTCAAAAACAAGAAAAAGCGCTAGAATAAGAATATGTCGATTATCTCTAAATCTCCTTTTAACTTTAAGCTTGGCTGGAAAGAAACCAACCCCCAGTTAGAAGCGGAACAGAACATATCCAAAAAAGATGGTGGCTTTATAAAGCTGATCGTTGGGCTCGGTAATATCGGTCCAGAGTTTTCAGGGACGAGACACAACATCGGATTCGAAGTTATTAATCAATACTCCGATACAAATAACTTTCCAGAATTTAAAGAAAATAAAAAGTTTTTTGGATTTACATCAGAAAAGTTTGTTGAGGGCAAGAAGATCATACTACTCAAACCATCAACAATGATGAATCTAAGCGGAAAAAGCGTCCAGGCCATAGCAAGCTTCTACAATATATCACCGGAAGACATTACAGTGATTCACGATGAATTAGATCTAGATTTCGGTGATGTAAGAAAAAAAGAAGGTGGAGAAGGCAAGAGCTCACATAATGGTCTAAAAGATATATCTCAAAAGCTAAAATCAACTGGCTACAGCAGAATCAGATTTGGTATAAAAAGCCCCATACTGCCAATGATGGATGCAAAAGTCTTTGTGTTGGGAAAATTCAACAAAGAAGAAAAATCAAAACTTAAAAACCTCATTAAAGAGGCAACT
>JAKOXJ010000018.1 GCA_029781075.1 bacterium
CGACCAAACAATTTCCTAAGCAATTTATAAATCTTATAGACGATTCCTCTCTTCTGCAGGATGCGTACCAAAGGGCACTTTTAGTAACAGATGCTGATAAGATATTTGTTTCTACCGGAGAGCAATATGTTTCCATTGTCGCGGAGCAACTTCCGGACCTAAAGTCCAGCCATATCATTTCAGAACCGGACAGAAGAGATACGATGGGTTGTATACTTAACGCATTCCAATATATAGCTAGCCTTACATCCGAAGAAGAAGTTATAGCCTCAATTTGGTCAGATAACTATATACGAGATAGAGAAGCATTCGCAAAAGACACAATACAAGCCGCTGAATTATCTAAACAAACAAATAGGATGATCTTATTCGGGATGATCCCAGACAGACCTGGTCCAAAATTTGGTCATATCCATAAAGGCAAGAGTTTTAAAACAACTGAAAACGTTTTTGAGGTAGCAGGATTTAAAGAGAAGCCAGAATACGAACTTGCAAAAAGATATCAGGAGAGCGGTGAGTATTTGTGGAATTCTGGCACTTTTACTGCGTCATATAAAACCCTAAGATCTAAAGTCGAAAAATATTCCGATAAAGAATGGCTGGATAACCTAAAAAGACTTGAGTCATGCAAATCAAAGGATGAACGCAGAAAAATTTACTTAGATTTTAAAAGGGAGGCGATGGAGTATGCCCTTAATGAGAAAGTCCCAGACCTATTGGTCGTAGCCCAAAACTTTACATGGGAAGACCTTGGAAGCTTTGATGATGTCTACAATATAAATAGCAAAGATGAAGAGGGCAATCTCATAAGTAGCTCTAACAGAATAATTTCAGTAGAGTCATCACATAACTATATACATAGCAATGGGCATGATAAACCAATAGCAATAGTCGGACTTAAAGACATAATAGTTGTTGACACCCCAAATGGACTTCTCATAACGCATATGGACGAAGCACAGCTAGTCAAAAAAGTGTCCGAGGAGCTTGAAAAATAGATATTTATGTCCAGAAAACTATCCAGGGTAGACCTTTGCGATCTCAAAGAAAAAGTAGCTAAAACTATAAAAACACCTAGCTTCAGAAAGTATCTAATCTCCGGATTCACCGCCTTCTTTGTAGATTTTATAGTATTCAGAACCATGTATATAAACATGAACATCGACTTAAAAGTAAGTACGGCCTGCGGGATCATAGCCGGCTTTATAACCAGCTTCTTGCTGCAAAAGTTTTGGTCATTTAAGGGTTCACAGGCAAAAAAAGCACATCACCAAGTTCTTATATACGCCACACTAACTATAGTGAATACGCTCTTCACAGAATTAGTAATAAAAGAATTTGAAGCGCTGGGCATAAAGCACGGTGCAGAACTAGGTAAAGTTGCGGCCACTGGCTTTATAGTGATCTGGAACTTTATAATCTTTAAGTTAATAGTTTTTAGAAAAAAAGAAAGCTAAAATACTATTCTTCCTTGCTCTTTTTACTCTTACTCATCACAATATCTGCCATCCCAAGCCCCATTACAACAACGCCAATTGGGGTTATAAAGCTTTCTACAAAGTTATAGATAGGACCGGTCGCTAGTACGCTCAGGGTATTAGTAGAGGCCAAAACAATCCCAACATAATATCCAGTTAGCACACCAAGTAGAATAGATAGACCCAATCTTAAAACTAAGTGACCTCGAGAGCTCCTAAAGTTTAGAAGAGCCAAAATAGTAGGGCAGAGTATAAAGAAGAGGGCCACGGCAGCATTTAAAAAACTAGCGTCACCCTTAACCCCATGATGAGATATCCAGTTAACAAAACTAGAATTATACTGGGTATTAAAAAAGAGACCAGCGTAAAGCCCAAAGACAGCCCCGCCAATCGTGCTCTTACGTAAATAAGCACTAAGCGCATACATGATTGCAAAACCAATCATTAAAACATCAACCATAAGCTTAATAATACCAAACTTTATGATATTGATGTAGC
Organism: bacterium; assembly: GCA_029781075.1. Classification (GTDB taxonomy): domain Bacteria; phylum Patescibacteriota; class Saccharimonadia; order Saccharimonadales; family HK-STAS-PATE-42; genus HK-STAS-PATE-42. The sequence continues at coordinate 1,977 of JAKOXJ010000018.1, forward strand.
TATATATGAGTAAAGAAGTTGATAATCACATAAAAGAGGTCGCCCGAGAAGGAGCGATAGCAGTAGCCACCGGAATTGGCTCAGTTACTATGTTCTTTAACGAAGGTCTAACTACCAACTTCGTAAAGTACCTTACCGAAGCAGAAGTCGGCCCAACAGACTCTAAACACTTATTCTTTAATGTTTTTGGCGGCATAGCCTTTGCTGGATTAAGTGCGATTAGCACGCACGGAGCAATATCCGAAGGTCTAAAAGCTATAACAAAAAGCAAACAAGGATAAACCGGCTTTTACACCGGTTTATTAATTTGAAGAACTTTAGCTTACAGAACTAAACTAGTTCTACGGTAGCACCAGCTTCTTCTAGAGCCTTCTTGATAGCCTCGGCTTCGTCTTTAGGGACACCAGCCTTAACTTCTTTAGGAGCCTCATCTACGATAGCCTTAGCCTCACCGAGACCTAGACCAGTAGCTTCTTTAACAGCTTTAATTACTGCAACCTTTTGAGCTCCAGCATCCTTTAGCATAACAGTGAAGTCACTCTTAGCTTCGGCGCCAGCTTCTTCACCACCAGCAGCTGCAGCAGGACCAGCAACAGCTACGGCAGCTGCAGCAGGTTCAATACCATACTCATCCTTTAGGATGTCGCTTAATTCTTTTACTTCTAACACAGTAAGCTTTACTAGCTCATCTGCCAATTTCTTAACATCTGCCATATTTAATTATCCTTTTATTATTTAATTACTAGCTTTAGCCTCCAGAGCCTGGACAAGTCCACCCAAGTTTCCAGAAAGACCACTAACAACACCTCTAGCCGGAGCCTTAAGAGTGTTAATAAGCGTAGCAATCATTTCTTGTCTACTTGGTAGAGCTGCAAGAGCCTTAGCTCCAGCTTCGTCGATAAGCATCCCTTCTTCGCTAAAAGCAGCCACAAGCTTAAGCTCAGGATTCTTTTTAGCAAATTCGTTAGCAAGCTTTGCAGCAGCAACTTCATCTTCTGGATTGAAGATATACATTAGCTGACCAGCATGACCACTTAGATCCAAATCTTTTAAACTATCAATCTGAGCAGCCGCATGCCTTAAAAGACGATTCTTAACAACTTTAACGCTGCTACCATTTTGCAAAGCGTTTCTACGTAGTTCCTGAGCCTGAGCAACGCTCATACCCTGGTACTCACAAATTACAGTCATCTTACTTGTAGTAAGAAGTTCAGTAACTTCAGAAACCACTGCATCTTTTTGTTCTTTTGTTAAAGCCATATAACTTTATACCTTTGTTTGTTAAACACTAGCCGACCTTTTCTTGATAAAGAGTTAGTGCGCTGGATTTTGCCAAATTAAAAAGAGTCGTTGGCTCTCGCAAATGCCAATGACTCTTTTGAATCTGAAAAACCTTATTTAAAAAGTTTGTTCATTTTTATTATAGCAGATTCAGTCAAATCGAGATTGATTCCGCTTTTTATACAAACATTTTTAATTTCAGACCCTCGGTAGTACTTCTGAACTGTTATTGCTAACTTGCTCTGGCTACTGTCTTTGGGCAAAACCTAACTCTAGATTATACCAAAAAAGAAGACTTTGTCCAACATTTTTATTCAGTAACTAAACGATAACTTAGATCGATAAGATCTTTTAATTCTTCTTCAGAGAGCTCCCCAGAACAAACTATCGTATTCCAGTGTTTTTTATTAAGATGATAGCCGGGCATTACAGTTACAAACCTTTCTCTAAGATGCTCTGCCAGATTAGGATCACATTTTAAACTCAGATTGACTGGCTCTTTCCCAGCCTGGATGATCGCGAACATTTTAGCTTCGTCTTTAGGACCCACTTTGTAAACCTCGGCCTCTGGCCCAAAAGGGAAGTCCAACCAGGCATTAGCCCTAGCTAACAAATAGTCCCTTATTTCTTGTCCATCAGTCATATCTAACTCTATTTTAACAGATCAAGTGCACAAATTAACATTGACTTTTATACACACAAAATGTTATTATTAATACAAATGACACGAATAGCTTTCGGAAACATACGAGTAGTCACCCATAACGGTGAAGGGGACACTGTAGTACCTGCTAGAGATATTACCAGGAGACTCATTGATGCGCATTCTTTAGGTGGAGGGGTAATCGAGCTATCTACCTACATGGGACCAAGCGGCTCAGAAGAAAAGTTGGTTAAAACAAGACCATGCGGCTTAGAAGAGGGATGTCCGGTTATAATAAAAACAAATCCAAACAAAGCCAAGGCAATATTATCAACAAGATCAGGCTTTCCTATACCAGAGAAATGCTTAGAGTGCGCCGGTAGAACTATAGTAACAACTGTCGGCCTAATGCCTGAGAGAACTGGGACGGATGACTTTATAGCAGAAGAGGTTTAACTAGTAGGACAGCTTCATCCAGCCCTTATCTAGATAATATTTGAGTTCAGCCATACTCTCATGAATATCATAAAGAGCTCGATGACGCTCTTCTTTTTTACGCCCTTCATGACCATTACCTTCAATCCAAACCTTAAAACCAGACACATCAAACATCCTGTAGTGCAGTAGAGAAGTAAGCTTTGGCATAAATTTTTCTATAAACTCACGATCTGCCCGAATAGAGTTACCAGCAATTATAATTTTTTCATCCTTAGGAAAATGCTTCTTACAGATCTTAATGAGCTCCTTTTCAATCTTTTCTATACTCGTTTTAGACTCTGCGCAAGCTTTTTTAAGCTTATCTCTTTCTTCTGGCATCGAGTTCCAAAAACCCTGTTCTTCAGCATCGAATCTTTTTTGCAGATCCTCTTCTGTATAGTGCACGACAGCCTCATATTCTGCCTCAATATTAAGCTTAAAGTCAGATACCAGAGCTGCTACCTCAGTAATAACTTCGGTGTCAGTATCAAGACCGGTCATCTCCAAATCAACCCA
>JAKOXJ010000024.1 GCA_029781075.1 bacterium
CCCACAAGAAAAACCGTCCAAACTCTCTAACTCTCACCGGATCGCCCTGAAACTCCCTAAAATACTTAAATCTTTCTAAAACCGGGCCAGTCCTGTATTTTATCCAGTCGTCAATAATTTTCTGCCTTACCATATCCGACCCAGGGCCATCTTCTATTGTACGTTGCAAAGCTTTCACCTGACTTATGCACCTAAGTCCAGATTGCTTAAACCGACTAACTGCCGACGAGGGAGCTGACACAAACCAGGCTATATTCTTCAATATGCCATCGCCTTTGACACCTACGGCGTTACTGGCATGCTGACGGTATAAAGTAGTGACCACAGGTAAGAACGTTATATTGCCAGCAGCTGATGATACCAAAGCGAGCCACCAGTCGTGCATTATAACCTCCTTTGGAAATGGCACAGCCAATCTAATCAGAGCCCTATTAAACGATGTTATGCATCCAGACACTGCATTAACAGTCAAGAGCAAGTTCAAAGAAATTTTGCGCGGATCTACATGCCATATCTCTTGAAGCGAAGACTTTATTGGGTAAGCAAACTCGTTTATCAAGGCGTAATCAGAAAAGACTAAAATTGGAGTATTCTTGCCATATCTATTTTCTAATTCTTCGAGCTTGTTCACCATCAAACTAACTTTAGAAGGTAGCCAAATGTCATCTTGATCCGACAGAAAGACAAAGTCAGCATCAGTCATTTTCAGTAAGTGCTCGAAATTTCTTTTAGGATCTCTAAAACTAATTCCATCATCTATAAACTTAACTTTCTCAGGATACTCCTTCTCAAATTTTCTTATCTCTTCTACCGTATTATCAGATGACCCATCATCATGTATCAGTAGCCTAAAATTTTCGTAGTCCTGCCATAGGATTGACTGCAACTGCTCATGAATATAAGGCTCACCATTGTAAGTCGCCATTACTATGTCTACTCGTTTATTCAACCCTACCCGACCTCCGTGAACTAAGAAAACAAAAATCTAATACAAACTGATATTATGCTAACACATTGACACTTTTAAAATCTCTTTTAAGAGAGCTTTGCATTATAGTTTACAATTCTGAATAAAGCGAATAACGTTTTAGCGTCTGGTAAAATAGCAAGTTCGTGCAGTTCACATCTGGAAGCAGTTGGCGTATTCAACTTCTTGAGTGCCAAAGTCGTTAGATATTAAGATACAGAGTGCACATTTGGGTTGCCGACTTTAATCGTTTTACCTTAGAATAAAAAAATGGGCACCTTTATTGAGAATGAACGAGTCTTATTTGTGGCCACCGTAGAAAGTCATTTGCTTAATTTTCATATACCGTTCATGAAGTTATTGCAGAGCAAAGGCTATGAAGTACACGTGGCTACGCAACTTGGTGGTCGCCAGGAAGAGTTTGACCAAATTGGCGTAGTAAAACACAACATAGATTTTACAAGAAGCCCCTATTCGCCAAAAGTTCTGACTTCACTTCTCCATATGGAAAAACTGCTACGGGACGTTCGCTTTTCACTTGTTCACGTGCAT
>JAKOXJ010000041.1 GCA_029781075.1 bacterium
TCTATAATTGCCAAACCAGAACTTACCTCACCTCCAGGAGAGTTAATGTACATATTGATTGGCTTCTTGCTGTCCTCTGACTGTAAAAAGAGTAGTTGGGCAACGATTAAGTTAGCAGTATCCTGATTAATCTCTGGTACAAAAATAATTCTGTCCCGAAGAAGTCTAGAATAAATATCAAAAGCTCTCTCGCCTTGATGCGTTGGCTCTATAACAGTAGGTATTAAATAGGACATAAAATTATCAAAAACTTCAAATAACTAATCTGTTATTTTAGCACTCAAAGCACTTAATTGCTAGGCGGTCTATTGATCTCATTTTTAAATATCAGAGCTGCATTTGCTCCGAGAGCTACACTACCTACAATACTCGCCACCCTGATAAGACGGGGCACTCTAGGGGCTAGACTAGTTACGACCAATACGCTAGTTCCTAAAACGTTCCACTCAAATGCACCAAAGATCTTTCCTCCATTATGATCTTTCTCGTCAGACACTACATAGTCACATCTACCTATATCCTTACCTAATCCACCACTATTACCTCCAAACTCTGCCATAAAATTCCCCCTTTTAATTAAATCCCGAAACTTCAAGACCTAGGCCAGCAACGGCCACTTCGGCAATAGTTAGTGCTATTCCAGCTTTGCCGTACATTACCTTTACCAAAAAAAGCCATGAGAGGTGGTCCTATGGTTGCAAGAGCTATTCCCGCACACCCAAGAATATTGCTAGCCGTAACACGAGGCTGTACAGATGTATTTATTTCACTTTTACTTAATTCCTCCATGCTTTTTATTAAGCTAAGCTTCCCAGGCCTCCTCTGATCTACTAATATACCAATCTATAAAATCTAGATATTCACAAACAGAATCTTTAGCACCTTTTACTATGGTTACACTACCAATTATGCCTAATCCAATAGAGATCATCCTGCTTGCAGACCTTGTAGCCTTCGGCATACCTATTTCGCTATTTGCCAATAAGCATAGTCCTCCAGAAAGAGCAGTTAACGCAAGGCCCTTAGCTATAGTATTTGTATGTTCCCTATCTCCACCCTGAAAATCTTCTCCATAGAATGGCATCCCGTCCATTAATTGTCTCTCATCATTAGGCGCTGGAGTCCTATTGTGGCTTACCGCTGCTCTTTGGGTATCAACTCCACTCTTTGCTGCCCAGTTAGGTACATGTGTCATACATTTACCCTCTTTGGCCCCTTTGATAGTCTGATGTGCAACTTTCGTCATCGAATAATCCCAAAGTCAAGAGACTACCAACAAATGCCCCGGCAAGAGCAGCCCCCCTACTTGTCATATTTCCTTTTCCAGCCAGGGCATATCCAGCCAATCCAATAGTAACCCCACCAGCTATTAGTGTCCCTGCATATTGTCCGAGACGTCTCGTAAGGGAGTTTAGCTTACTCCGATTTAGAGTTTCATCCTCTCCATTTATGGCATTAAGCCTACTTCTCTCCCAAGCATCTCTAGCTGGATCAGTTGGTATTCCATCTATATATTCATATCTTGGCATAGTGATCTCTCTTCTAACTTACTTTGCTTAGCAAGTAGTTTAGTACTTTATCTGCAAGAAGTCTACCTTCTATTCTTGCTTGTTCATTTTCACTT
>JAKOXJ010000096.1 GCA_029781075.1 bacterium
TAGCGCAAGACGCATCACATCTCTAAAGGCTGGTGTTTTACCAACCATATCTATTACATTACGCAGCTTAGGATGTTGATGACCGGCCGCACCAACCTGGACGAACTTAATCTTGCCCTTCATGGCGTCTACTACGGCCTGCCATTTATTAGGTGCCCACCACTTTGCGGTAAAGTCATTCTTACCACCAGAGGTGATTAACCAGTAGGGTTCACCTGGCTCAAGGCCGTTAACCTTCAGAGGAATCTCTTTCTCGTCCTCGGTAAAATGGAGATCTGGTCGAAAAGCAGTTAGTTTAGCATCCACATTAAGCTTGCTGTTGATGTCTAACAGAAAACCATTAATAAAATGTAAACCACACTGATTACTTTTATGAATCAACGGATAGCCCACTTTTAGCTGCGCCGCCTCTTTTGGATCCAACTTCGTTATGTATGGGTTATTACGCCATAGATCCATACAAGAGGTGTTTACACCGATCTGATACTTACCTGGGTAGTTAAGCATCAAATCGCGCACAGCGGCGGTCAACATCATCACATCGCCTGGGCACTGTTTATTTATGAAGATGTATTTTTGCATTCGTTTTCCAAGTAGGCAACCGGCAACCAAGGTAGCTCCATCTGCCACCAATCTTCATGATAGATTTCTTTTAGGGTCTCATATAAATCTGTATCGGTAAAATGTAGGTTATGTCTAGAAAGTACTGACCTCTCAATTACGTGAATCCTGCCTTGTGCATGCGCGAGTGGAAACTTAGCCACGACAGGCTTAGCCATCTCAAGTAGTATATCCAGCTCAAATTTTTTGTAGTTATACTCTGGATACTTCAAGTAAATATGCGTGTCATTAAACTTAACTGCTATGATGGATTCTTTCGGCTCTACGTTGATCGGTAGCGGAAGTTTATTGAGCGGCTGTATCCGTGGATTATTGATCTTGATCTTGACCTTACATTTCTTCCAGACATCCTCGCCAAAGTACGCGCGCATATTCTCTAGCGAGAGATTTGTATATTTAGAGTCAACCGCTATTATGACATCATTACTGGATACAACCCCAAAGATGGGAAGTTTTGGGTACTTCTTACACCTGTAGTTATACAGTTTCTGATAGGGTGCGCGGCTTACATCTTCCAGGAAAATTAACATAGCTGAATCACGATTGCCTCACAGGCACCATCATCAATAATCTCTGGCACTAAAATATATGTGCCGGTGGGTGAAAGAGAAATCTCAGAAGCTATATCGGCTACGGTGCTATACAGGTGTACTTTACCATCTACCATCAAATTAACCTTGATAATCATTCGGTATTCGCCAATGCTGTTTACTACCGTACAAATTTCAATTCTACCGGTAGCTAGATCTAGACCCCATGCACCCAGGAAGGTGTAATCTGCGTATTCATTACTGCTTATCAGTGTAAGCTTTACGGTTTGGTACAGATCCTGGTCTTCAAAGCTTGGGCATCCATCTGGGATATTCTGCGCCACTATAACCCGTATTGGCCTCAACTCACGAATTAAGAGATCATCGGTCTTGTTGGGTAAGTCTGGGTTAACCCACCAAGTTGATGGTATAAAGTAAGCTGGTATTTTAAGTGGCCGGCTAGAGCCTGTATCATAGTAGCTGAAGCTTGAGCTGGAAACTTCAATACTTCCTGACGAAGATGACGAGGAAGAAGAGGAAGAAGAGGAAGAAGAGTCATCACCAGGTAGCCAGCCACTAAAGCTTGATGAGCTCCAAGGAACTCCACTATCTCCACTTGAGCTGCTAGATCGAGACCACGGTATATAAGAGCGTGAACTACTAGAAGAAGAAGAAGACCAAGGAATCCATGATGTGGAACTACTAGAAGAAGAAGACCAAGGAGTCCATGATGTGGAACTACTAGAAGAAGACCAAGAAGTCCATGATGTGGAACTACTTGACTTAGACGAACTACTGCTAGAGTCATCACCAGGTGGCCAGTCAGGGCCATCAGAGTCACCGCTTGAACCTAGACTACTAGAACTATAGCTAGAACTAGAGCTGCTGCTACTGCTGCAACAGCATAATTCATGCGATAACAGATCATACATAATATCACTGAGGAGTTCCCACATCTCCTCAATGGTTAGGCATTCAGAGGCAATAGAGGACTCTTCAGCCGGTGAGCAAATTTCTGGCCACTCACCATCTTCTAAGAAGTCTTCTAGTTCACAGCAGGTACACGCAGATGATGAACTAGGCTCACACTTAAAGAATGGTATGTAGAATTCTATGAGACCCTGAATGGTCTCAACGATATTACCCTCAACCCTGGGGTAAGGTCCGTCTGGTATTTTGATTGAGCAAGTTTCATCACAATCACATGGGATTTGAGCTAATTCATCAAAGAGGTCCTTAAGCTTATAAAGAAAGCTAAGTTCCATCTTATCGCAGTATTCAGGTGTGGCTGGAAAAGCACCGCCCGCGGACCAATCGCAGGGCACACACATCTTAACCATAGCGCCCATAGATTATCCCCAGTGTCCAATTACTTTACCTTTAGTAAATTTTAGCGCGCGGGAAAACTCGTCCCATTCGACGTTAACTACTGCATTTTCGTAACATCCACCTCCGGTTGTTATGTCAACGGTAAATGGCGCGGTTGGTAGGTGTAGGATATTACTTTGTAAAATACCGCAGTTGGGTTGTAATCGTGGTCCTATAATCTCCCAATATGGATTACCGGCAGGTTCGAGGTCTAACGCAATATCAAACTGCATATCAACGGCGGTACATGGTGTTGTTAACATGAAACCCAGTTGGATATTACAGGCATCATCTGGCTCACCGCCTGCGATGGTTAAATTACCAGGAGCCAACCAGACAGATTGCCATGTTGCATTAGTTAGCTGAATTCTGGTTGGGCATGGGAAGGTCAATTCAAAGTTGAAATCAAAGATACAGTCTCCAGCCGCTTCTAGGCCAACATTCAGCTTTTTTGCTGGGTTTTTACCTATGAAAGCAGAAAGTATACCCTCTTGGAATTTGGTAGGACATGGCC
>JAKOXJ010000016.1 GCA_029781075.1 bacterium
TCTCGACCCCCTTCGAACTCATGGCGATATAAAGACTTTTAAAAAAGTTGGGATGTATTCGGGCAAAAGATCTCTAAAATTCTTTAAAAAGAAGAGAAAGAAACTTAATAATAACCCGAGCATTGTTAACACCGTAAGACAGATATTAGATTACGGAGGGCAGCCTATCGTTGGAGCTATCCAAAAGCTTTCTAACGGCTATATAGGTAGCGCCAGCAAAGAAGGGGAGATACCAACGCATAACTTTGTAGTTATTGGCTACAAAAAACTAGAAGATGAATTCATAATATTCGACCCCGATAAAAGGGCTTTTGAGGATCTAAAAAACTTGAGACCAAAAGAAATGGAACCTCTAGATGATAAGCCAGGCTACTATAAGGTCCCGCCGGATTTTTTAGAAAAGAGTGGCACAAAAATATATGCAGAAGGTACGCCTAACGAAAGAAGAGGTGGCATCGTCATCGGAATATTTAAGTCTTAGACCAAACTCAAAAGCTCAACTTTAGAATTAGCATTAAGGTTAATCTTAACCAGAGCATCTTCTACATTCCTCACCAGGCTAGACCATCTCAAAGCCTCCGTTGCATCCTTCTTAGATGCCAGCTCAAGTACTACTAGCAGACTCTTCAGAAACTCAATCGCCTCATCTCTTTTCCCCGGATTTTGATAGTTCTTCAAACTAACCAATCTGTCATAGCTTTTTTGAGCCAAAAACTTCTTTGCCAAACCAAGACTTTCTAGACTCTTTTTTCTGGCAACCTCATCATTTGCCAAACTCAATATGTCAGCAGTGCTACCTCCAGATTGAAGATAAATCAGCTTCGCCTCATCAGCGCTTAGGTTTTTTTCTCTTACTAGATAATCAACCGCCTCTTTCTCGCCTGGCCCCTTTAACCTAATTATTTGAGACCTAGAGTATATCGTCGGCAAAAAAGAATCATCACTACTAGATAAAATCAAAAAGAATACTCCCTCCGGAGGCTCTTCGACTATCTTTAAAAAGGCATTCTGAGCCTGAATGCCAAAAGAGAATCTATCATTCACGATCACCAATCTCCTCTCGTCTCTTCTGGAAGAAGTTCCAAGAGAAGAGGCTAGAAGCCTCACCTGCTCTACGCTAATACCCTTCTTCCCATCATCTGCCTCTAGCCTAAGTAGATTTGATTGCTGCTCACCCAAAAATCTATCTGCCAGGGCATATTCCTCATTCTCACTAAAGCCTCCCGCGCGGATTAACATCGTTGCATGTGCCCGACCATCAAAGAAATTCTCGAGTGCAGATAAATCACCCTCACTAAACAACATCATATAGATAATATTCTATCAGTATTCTAAACCAAGCTTGTTTAGCTTAGCTAAAAAGTAAGAGGGGAGTGGGGCTCTAAACTCATTCCATACTTTATCGGAAGTTTGAATATTAAGACTAAGAGCATGCAGCATCAAATCTTCGCCATCTTTGAACTCTTCATTGTAAAAGGGGTCACCTAGAATTGGCCAGCCATTAGCCCACATGTGGACCCTCAATTGATGCGTCCGTCCTGTCTTCGGAGAAAGAAGAACTAAGCTGTCTTTACCATTAGTCGAAATAACCTCAACTTCAGTCTGAGCCTCTCGACCACTTTCGGTGACATAAAAAGTCGTCAGCTTCTTCGGATTCCTACCAATTGGCATATCTATCTTAAACCGTTTTTGCTCAGGAACGCCTTCGATAATCGCCAGGTACTTCTTATGTACATTTCGGTCACTAAACTGCTTCATCAACCAGCTCTTGGACTTTGGATTCTTAGCTAGTATCATCACGCCACTGGTTGCACGATCTAGACGATGTACTATTCCACTTCTATTTGCATCGAGATCTGTTGTCCTAGGTTGTAGCCAGTCCGCCACACTGACTTCACCACTAATTGGGCCCTTGGCATGAGAGAGCATTCCCGCAGGCTTACTAACTACAATCTCATCATCATTTTCAAACAATATCTTTAAGTCTTCACTTGCCACCGGGTCATCATAGTCAACTTCCACAACATCACCAGAGACCACCTTAACAGCTTTAGAGCGTGCTACATCTCCATTGAGGCTTACCCGACCCTGAGTTATCAGTTTAGCCACCGAAGCCCGACTAAACCTACCTTCACAGTTCTGAGCAACAAAAGTATCCAAACGTTCTGGCTTCTGTTCCTCTTCTGTATCGACTTCTTTAACTATCTTCATATGTTCTTTGATTATAGCTTCTTACAGCTTGAAATAACAGCGAAAAGTGGGTAAAATATAAGAATAAACGGGCCAGTAGCTCAGCTGGTTAGAGCGTCTGCCTCTTAAGCAGAATGTCGCGGGTTCGAGTCCCGCCTGGCCCTCCAACACACGTATGCGAAAGTAAAGGCCCGAAAGGGTCTTTTTGTTATCATTAGGCTATGAAGAAATATATTTACCCTCCTGCCTTTGCCATAACAACGCTCATACTTTGCGGTCTGATAGCTTCGCACCTAATCAGCCAAAACAAAAATAAAAACACTTCAATAAATGATTGCAAGGACCTCACCTCTTCACAACTAGATTCAGAAAGAGCGCAGGCTATCCTAATTAAGGACCGTAAACTGCTTGCAATAAGATTAAGCGGAGAAACAAACTATAGCGTGCCCGGTGGGCATATAGAGCTAGGTGAAAGTCCACAGCAAGCCATCCACAGAGAACTATTAGAAGAGGCAGGGATTAAGTCAAACCCCCAAAGTTACAAATACTACAAAACCACTTGCCAGCCAAAATCTTCTAAGCAACAGCGCATATACTACTATTTAGTAGGGCATTGGGAAGACAACATAAAGCTAAACACTAACGACAAAATAAAGTGGGTCGACTCTTCCTACGATTCTAAAAAGAAGGCAGACGAAGACCTAAAATCGGCCATCTACTATTTAAAACAGGATAATTTGATAGACTAATCGCTCATCTGAGTGACATAATCTTATCCAAAAGAATATGAATATCCTAAAAAATACATTAAAAGCCTTGTGTGTAGTTATATTCTTACTACTAATGACACCCTCCCTAAAGACATATGCCCTAAGCCAGATTCGCATAACAGAAATAATGTATGATCCATTGGGAAGTGGAGATAAAGAATTCATAGAGATATATAATGGCAGTGATTCTACCGTAGACCTATCCGGCTGGAGCTTTAAATCTGGCGTCACCTACACATTTCCATCTGCATCAAAATTACAAGCAGGACAATATGGGGTAGTCGTAAGGAACTCTGTACAATTTAGATCATCCTACCCAAATGCCAGGATACTTGGTCAATATACCGGAAAGCTAATCGGGAGAGGGGAGCTCATCTCTCTTGCAGATAGATCCTCCTCAATCGTGACAAAAGTCGATTATAGATCAGGTGCCGGATGGCCAACAGAGCCAAGAAATGGCGGACCAAGCCTAAGCCTATCTAAGCCTGATGCAGACGAAACGGTCGCCGCATGCTGGGGCTATAGCACAGTTACGGGAGGTTCTCCTGGATTCACGAATACCACTAGAGGTAGCGGCTCAGGATGCCCAACCAAGGCCTACCCAACCACCTCAGTCTCACCCCAATCAACTCCAAAAAGCACAGGAGGCACGACCGGGCAATCAGGTAAGCAATCACCTGGAGGGCAAAAGCCTACCCAATCTCAGCCCCAACAAGGTCAAAGTGCTTCGCTAGAATCACAAGGCGACCAAGAATTACAAAACATAACCCCAGAAAAACAAAAGGAGCTTGACCAGCAGAGTAAACTAGAAGATAAAGAGGACAGTCTCCAGGATGCTCCAGCCAGCCAACCAACCTTTAAAAAATATATCGGGATTATGATAGCAGTTTTTATAAGTATCATGGGGGCTAGCTATATTCTGGTAGAAAAATTTCACCATCACGACGGAAGCGCCTCAAAGGCAGCCCGCAAAAAGATAAGGTCACTTCACGCTAAAATAAGAAGCCTAGGAATACATGCAAGACAATAAAAAAGGAAAACATAAAAAGCAGGAAAACAAAAAAGTACGCAACGTCGTACTAAAGAACGCAGACAGTTTCAAAAGAAAAGAATATAAGTATATGGTTCCAAGTAATCTTATTGATGTCGTTATCCCTGACCTACTAATGCATTTAGACTATGATGAGTTCTCCAAAAACGGCTTTTATCCCATCTGGAGTATATATTTTGATACCTATGATCTCCAGATGTATAGCTCCAAAATGGCCGGCTTAATGCATAGAAGAAAATTAAGAATAAGAACCTACCAACAAAGTCCTGATGAGGATGAGCCCGTCTTTATGGAGGTTAAAGAAAAAAATGGCAGCAGAATATATAAAAAAAGATTCCCCTTGACCTTAGATAAACTTGACCAATTCTTAAAAGAAAAAAGGCTCGATGATATAGATGACCCGGCATATACAGACTGGAGGTACGCACTAATTAAAGACTGTGTAAAGCCTCAATTTCTAAATTTCTACAGAAGACTAGCTTTCGAATCAGATAAATATCCTGGCCTAAGAGTCACAATCGATCGAGATATTAGCTATGCACCCACAAATTCCATAGATTTTAAAACGCCCCTCAAAAAAGCCTACTGGTCAGATCGAAACAGCGTTATAGAAATAAAGTTTGATGAATATGTCCCGCTATTCATTGTAGAAATGATCCGCAGATACAGCTTAACTACAATCCCAATATCAAAATATGCAGATTCCGTAATATCAAACTTCTTTTTAAATACTACTTAAGGTAAAATTAAAGTAAACTAAACAGTAAATGGATAGCTTCTTACAACAAGCCTTAAATAGTCAAACCACCAACAACGCAGTTAGTAGCTCGGGGGTAATCGCTTTTAACCTATTTTTAGCGATGATACTCGGAGTTATTGTCGCAAAAACGTACAGAAGAGTCCACCGTGGCATATCCTACTCACCATCATATGCCTATTCAATAGTGATTATCACTATGGTTGTGTCATTTGTCATGATGGTAATAGCTGGCAACATTACAAAAGCCTTCACTCTTCTTGGGGCATTCACAATAATAAGATATCGCACAGCTGTAAAGGATCCTAAAGACACGGCATTCATATTCTTAGCCCTAGTACTTGGTCTTGCGATTGGCTCATCAGATTATGCCATGGCCTTCACCGGTACGGCAATGCTAGTCACTACTGCCCTGATGCTTGATAAACTAAATTTTGGCTCCATGATAAAACTAGACCAAGTCGTATATATCAACGTAGAACCCCAATCAATCAGCCAAAAAGACCTCGAAAGAAAGTTGCGCTCTCTCTTTAAAAAAGTAGAGACTATAAACGTTAATTACAATGGAGCCTCCAGCACACTTCAATATTCCTACAGTGTTCAGCTAAAAAAACTAGAGGATCAAGGCATCGCCATGGAACAGCTAAGCTCACTTAAAGGTATCACTAATGTTGAGATACTTTCTTCGCAGCAAATAATAGAATTCTAGCGGATAAGAATAGTGGATAAGTTCGATCTATACATAGCCAAACTCACGGAGCCAAATCAAAAAGAGCTTGGGAGACTGATAGATATAGTTAGACGAGAAGTGCCTGAAGCAGAGCAATCCATATCATACGGCCTACCTGCCTTTAAGTACAAGAATAAACCCCTGATCTACTTCGGGGCGTTTAAAGACCATATCAGTATATTCCCAACCTCTGGTCCCATATTAGAACTAGCAGATAAGTTAAGCCAATATACTACCGGCAAGGGTACCCTGCAATATACTTTGGATAAACCCTTCCCTGAAGAGCTAATCAAGGAGATAGTGGTGGCTAGAGTGAAACAGATCAATAGCTAAACAAAAGTGATTAAGACTGATTACTTATGCTAACCTTAAGTTAGATGCAAAATACGACCGTTCTAAATATTGACAGTGTCACCAAGTTCTTTGGCAAGCAGAAGGCCTTAGATAACGTCACATTCAAAGTTAAGAAAGGTGAGATATTTGGTTTTTTAGGTCCTAATGGGGCCGGTAAATCTACCACAATAAGGTGCATAATGGACACAATCCGACCCGAAAAAGGCGAGGTTAAGATATTCGGCCAGAATGCCAATCGAGAAAAATCCAGCACCAACCTAAAGATAAAGGTTGGGTACGTTCCCGCAGAACCAAATTTGTACCCCAATTGGACAGTAGATAGACATATAAAATTTACCGAAAACACATTTAGTGTATCTCCCAATAAATCAACTGAACTAAAAAAAATCTTAGATATAAAAGGCGACAAAAAGGTTGGTACACTTTCCACCGGAAATCACCAAAAACTTGCCATTATCCTGGCCCTCCTTCACGAACCAGAACTACTTATACTCGACGAGCCGACAAGAGGCCTAGACCCACTCTTCAGGACCACCCTCCACCAGCTTCTGCGCAAATACCAAGAAGGAGGTGGGACAATCCTACTATCTTCACATGACTTATATGAAGTAGAGGAACTCTGCGATAATGTTGCAATCATCAGAGAAGGCAAACTAGTCAACGACACAAGCCTGAGCAAGCTAAAAAAAGCTGGATCTCACAGCGTAAAGGTTACTTTCAAAAAAAACATCCCTAAAGAGCTCCAGGGTCTAACAACAGAAGATTACATCATCTCAAGAAAGACTGCCACCTTTATAATAAAAGGGGAGTTAGGCCCCCTCCTAGATATCCTTGCCAAGAACGAAGTCCAGGATCTGAGCATCTCTAGCCCATCGCTAGAAGACATATTTCAGGAGATATATACATCATGAAGCTAAGCTATCCACTACTAAAAGAGTCCATAAAAGACCATCGCTTAAGATGGCTTACATTCTGCCTTATAGGGCTAGGCTTCCTAATCCTATATATAGCAACTTTCCCGGCTATCCAGAAATCATCCGCCGACTACGACAAACTCGTCAGCACTCTGCCAAAAGGAGTTATATCCGCCTTTAATATAACTACTGGGCCTCAAACTCTTATGGGCTATCTTGCCTCAAAACACTTTGGCTTTACCTGGCCACTTATGCTCATAATGCTGACAGTTTCTTATAGTAGCTATGCCATAGCCCAAGGAGTCCAAGACAAAACTCTGACCTTCCTCCTTTCTTTGCCTATCTCCAGAAAGAATATTTACCTAACCAGACTTGTTGGAGGGATATTCGGAGTGCTCCTCTTTGTTGTCTTCTCTCAACTACTTGTCATACCACTGGCTGGGATATTTGGCTATGACCTAAAAGTCTCAGAGGCTCTACTAATTGGCCTCCTCGGTTTAACCTTTGGGTTATCAGTCCTAGGAATAGGCCTACTTGCCTCCGCCATCACCAACGATCCGCGCAAATCAACCGCAGCCATAAGCGGAGTTCTACTCATCTCATACGTCCTCTACCTAATCGCTAGCCTAGAAGCTAATTTAGATAAACTAAAGTATCTATCTGTATTCCACTACTTCAATCCAGGCAAAGTGATTCTCACAGGGAGACTAGACTCAGCAGATATTCTTGTCCTACTTGGCGTCTTCATTTTAAGCTCCTTAATCGGAGTTAGATACTTCAGCAAAAAAGATATCCCAATGTAGGATTCTTAAAAGAAGCAGATAATTCCTTCTACTTCTCTTTTTTCTTATCTAATTTGTCTAATTTAAACCCCCTAACAACCACATAAATCACTAGACCAGTTGCAACAAGAGTAACCACGGCATTGGCGGCAATCCCCCAGGCAATAATGAGCTCTTTACCGCCTCTCTCCAGACCAGTGTGCCAAACCTTTGTCGGCAACGTGGAGCCACCCAAAACAAAGCCAATTATCGGGCTCACAAAACCATCCACAATAGCCTTAACTGCAGCCCCAGCAGCAGCACCCATGGCAAGTCCAACTGCTAGACCGACAACTCCTTGCTCCCTAATAAAATCCACAAAACCTTTGGTATATTTTGTCGCCTTCATTTTCTTCAACTTCTCAGCCTTGCTGATTATCTCATCCTCTACTTTATCTATACTTACACTCATATAATACTGAACTTATTAGACTAAATATTCTTTCTACACAACCAAGAGTATACTAGATAGACCAATAACATTCATCCCGTCTCTGTTAAAATATAGATATGAAATACTTAAGAGGCAGTGATCTAGTGGAGTACATCTCCGAAAGACAAAGTAAGCAAGTCAGAAGTCTCATACAAAGCAAAGGGACCCAGCCTGCCCTAGCCATAATATTCACCAATCCAGATCACCTGCCTAGCAAAAAATACCTAGATTTAAAAAAAGAGAGGGGAGAAGAGTTAGGGATCAAAGTAGACATATTTTCCATAAGCCAAAAGGAAGCGCCTCAGTTGATTGGCAGATTAGCAAAAGATCCTCAAGTCCATGGCATAATCCTCCAGCTCCCTCTTAATGAACCTTCCGAAACCGACGAATTAATAGAACTAATCCCTAAAGAGAAGGATGTAGACGGGCTAACGAAAGAGTCACTTGTCCAGCCTGCAACTGTAGGCGCAATTCTCTGGCTCCTTGCCGGCTATAATATTGACTTAAGAAATAAGAATATTCTGATAATAGGCCAGGGCAGACTAGTCGGACTACCCATTACGATAGCCCTACAAGACCAAAACTTATCACCAAAGACCCTTGATGACTCTAACGATCAAAAAGAGCTTGAGGCAGCGGTTAAAGAAGCAGATGTCATTATCTCGGCAGCAGGCTCTCCAGGCTTGATTAAAAGCGCTATACTTAAAGATAATCAAATAGTAATAGACGCCGGGACAACAGAAGCAGAC